>CAUZRH010000027.1:0-11199 GCA_963582115.1 Dehalococcoidia bacterium | reverse complement strand
TCACTATCGCTTCGGCGGCCACGTCCACTGAATGGGACGGTCACCAGATCAACATCATCGACACCCCCGGTCACGTGGACTTCACAGCTGAAGTCGAGCGGAGCCTCAGGGTGTTGGACGGCGGGGTCGTGATTATCGACGCCGTAGCCGGTGTCCAGCCGCAGTCAGAAACTGTCTGGCGACAGGCTGAGCGGTACTCCGTGCCCCGCATGGTCTTCGTAAACAAGATGGACCGTGCCGGCGCAAACTTCCCAAAAGCTGTTGAGTCTCTCGTGCGTCGATTAGGCGCAAACGCTGTTCCGATCCAGATACCGATCGGCGCAGAGGCAGACTTCAACGGCATGGTCGACTTGATCGAGATGAAGGCGTGGGTTTACGAGTCTGTAGACGCCGTTGAGGCTGTCGAGGCCCCGATCCCGGCAGAGCTGGCGGATGAAGCTGCAGCTTACCGTGCGAATCTCGTCGAGAAAGTTTCCGAGACCGACGATGAATTGCTCATGTTGTTCCTTGACGACGAAGAAATTGCCAATGAGGATCTCGTCAAAGCCTTGCGCAAGGCGACGATTGACCTCAAGGTAACGCCCGTCCTTTGTGGAACCGCCCTCAAGCACCGTGGCATACAGCCCTTGCTTGACGCGATTGTGACTTACCTACCCTCTCCGATTGATGTCCCCGCAATTCGAGGTGTGGACCCCGCAGATGGTTCTGAACTTTCCCGAAAGCCGGCGGTAGATGAGCCGGTCAGCGTCCTGATCTTCAAAGTCGTGTCCGACCAGCACGTTGGTCGCTTGATTTACATCCGGGTCTACTCCGGAGTTTTGGAGACCGGTGACACTCTGTTTAATCCGCGTACCCGCAATCGGGAACGCATCGGTCGGCTACTCCGCATGCATGCGGACCGTCGAGAAGAGATTACGTCCGCAGGACCCGGCGAGATCGTCACGGTGATCGGGCTAAAAGACGCCCGTACCGGTGACACGCTGACAGCGAATAACAACCGGATCGTGCTCGAGGCGATTGAGTTCCCGGAACCGGTTCTTTCCGTGGCTGTCGAGCCCAAAACTCGCTCAGACCAGGACAAGATGGACGTCGCGCTCAACAGACTTGCCGACGAAGACCCGACGCTACGACTAAGCACCGACGAAGAGACCGCACAGGTTGTGCTTGCCGGAATGGGCGAACTGCACCTGGACGTCATCGTCGAGCGCATGCGACGTGAGTTTGGACTCGACGTTAACGTCGGTAGTCCACGAGTTGCCTACCGTGAGACCGTCGGCCGAGAGGCTGAGGCTCAGGGACGTCTGGTACGCCAGACCGGTGGCCACGGCCAGTTCGGTGACTGCACGCTGCGGCTTGAGCCGCTGGCAGTTGGCGAAGGCGTTGTATTTGAATCCGAGATCACCGGCTCAACCCTCCCGAGGGAGTACTACCGGCCGATCGAGCAGGGTGCTCGAGAAGCGGCCGCCAACGGTATTCTGGCCGGATACCCGGTAACCGACGTGAAGATCGTTCTAACGGACGGTTCTCACCATGACGTTGACTCGTCAGAAATGGCGTTCAACATCGCCGGTTCCATGGCATTCAAGTCGGCGGCGGCAAAGGCCCGAATGGCACTGCTTGAGCCGATTATGAAAATAGAAATCATCACCCCATCGGAGTTCCTTGGCGATGTACTCGCCGACCTGAACTCACGACGGTCACAGATTCAGAGCATGGAAGGCGAAAACGAAACACAGGTCGTTACCGCTTTTGTACCGCTCGCAGAAACGTTCCGCTACGCAACCGATCTACGGTCCCGAACTACGGGACGTGCATCGTTTGTGATGTCACTTGACCATTACGACAAAGCGCCGCGACACATTGCAGAAGAGGTTGCAGGCGCCGGGAAATAACAAACTTGGGCCCTGACCATTCGGTGAGGGTCCGTTCACGTTGAGACGTGAACGGAAGGAAATATGCCCGGACAAAAAATAAGAATCGTGCTGAAGGCGTTCGATCATCGAGTGCTTGACCAGTCCGCGACGCAGATTGTCGAGACGGCGGAACGAACCGGTGCGAACATCGCCGGCCCGGTTCCGTTGCCGACATCTATCCGGCGCTTCTGCGTCATACGGTCGCCTCACATCGACAAGCGTTCTCGTGAGCACTTTGAATTGCGCACGCACAAGCGTCTTATTGATGTCCATGAGCCGACTTCGAAAACTATCGACGCCATGACCCGGCTCAACTTGCCGGCCGGTGTCGACATCTCTATTAAGCTGTAGACGAGCCCAGAGAACGAGCAAAGATAAACAAATGGGTATCCAGGGCCTACTAGGGCGCAAGGTCGGAATGACCACGCTGTATAACGAGGACGGATCCGTTGACGCCGTAACGGCGATCGAGACGGGACCGTGCGTCGTTATACAGGTGCGTACCGACACACGAGACGGCTATGAGGCACTGCAGATCGGCTTCTTGGACGCTAAGCGTCTGAACAAGCCAGCTGCGGGCCACCAGCTACGATCCGGCGGACGATTCCGTCACCTGCAGGAGTTCAAGGCTTCTGACCTCAGCGAGTTTGAGGTTGGCCAGTCTCTTGACGCCGCGGTGTTTGAGGTCGGCGACACGGTAAGTGTTTCCGGCAAGACTCGTGGACGTGGATTTGCTGGTGGCGTACGTCGACACGGATTCCACGGCGGCCCAAAGACCCACGGTCAGTCTGACCGTCACCGGGCGCCGGGTTCCATCGGTGCAGGAAGCTCGCCGGGGCGTGTCTGGAAGGGCACGCGCATGGCGGGCCATATGGGCGATAACAAAGTGACCACTCGTGGCCTCAAGGTTGTGATGGTCGACACAGAGCGCAACATCGTTCTGGTACGCGGAAGCGTGCCCGGTGCGCGCAACTCCCTGGTCCGTATAGAACGGGCAAACGGCAACTACTAGCCGCTGAGCAATCGCGGATCTTAGATTTTGGTTCATTTTGGAACTTGAAACGAAAAATATGGCTGGAGACTCCGTCGGTACCGTCGAGGTAACCGACTACGTCTTCGCGGAACCCATGAACGGCCCCCTGCTGCATCAGGCCGTGGTTGCCCAACAGGCGAATCGTCGCCAGGGCACTCACAGCGTTCGCACACGTGGGCAAGTCGTCCATTCCAACCGCAAGCTCCGCGCCCAGAAGGGTTCCGGGCGCGCTCGTCTCGGCGACGCCGGTAACCCCGGACTCCGGGGTGGTGGTGTGGCTCACGGGCCTCACCCGAGAGACCATTCGAAGCGCCTTCCGGTGCGGATGCGTCGACGCGCTTTGCGTGTGGCGATTTCCGACAAGGTCAAGAACGGTTTTATCACCGTCATCGAAGATCTTTCGGTAGACAAGCCAAACACCAAGGCGATTCTGGCGATGATCAAAGCGTTGGAGCTCAAGGGTTCCATCCTCATCATCACCACAGCGCCGACCGACGATCTTCGCAGGTCAGTACGGAACATCCCGAATACCGACACGATGGCGTCGCGCCTGCTCAGCCCGCTTGAGGCGACCAGGGCACGCAACATCATCATCTCCAAGCACGCCGTCGAGAATATCGACGAGATCTGGGGTCACCAGACCGTGAAACCAGGGCGCGCATCCCGCAACGCCGAGGAAGCAGGTAGCCCGGCATGAGTCTCTTTGACGTTCTCATCAGGCCCATCGTGACGGAAAAGTCCACATTGCTGCAGGAACGCGGCAAGTACATATTCGAGGTTCAGAAAAGCGCCAACAAGGCTGACGTCAAGGCGGCAGTTGAAAAGGTGTTTGAGGTAACCGTTCTTGACGTCAATACGATGACGATCAAGGGCAAGAGCAAGCGCTTCGGCCCCCGGCCGGTGAGCAAGCCCAACTGGAAGAAAGCCGTCGTCACGCTGCGATTGGGCGACACAATCCAACTGTTCGAGGGCGCCTAGATGCCGGTCAAACGACTAAAGCCGACCTCCCCGGGTCGTCGAAATATGGTGACATCGGACTTCTCCGACGTCACCACGAATAAGCCAGAGCGTTCTCTGCTGGCGCCCCTTCGCAAAAAGGGTGGCCGCAACAACACCGGGCGCATCACGGTCCGCCACCGCGGCGGTGGTCACAAGCGTCGCTACCGCATCATCGACTTTGCTCGAATGCGCCGTGACGTCTCGGCGACCGTTCTTACTATTGAGTACGACCCCAACCGGTCTGCCCGCATTGCGCTGGCGCAGTACCACGACGGTCCGAAGTTCTACATCATCGCCCCGGAGGGCATCGGCGTAGGCGCAAGGCTCATCGCGGGCGAAGGCGCGGCCGTTGTACCGGGTAATGCCCGCAAGATCGGCACCCTGCCGACGGGTACATACGTCCACAACATTGAGATCCAGCCCGGCAAGGGCGGTAAAATGGTCCGCTCGGCCGGTACGGTCGCACAGGTGATGGCCCACGAGGACAAGTACACGCAGATCCGTCTGCCTTCCGGTGAAGTTCGCCGATTGTTGTCTGAGTGCATGGCCACCGTCGGCCAGGTCGGCAACCAGGACCACAAGAACCAGAAACTCGGCAAGGCCGGAGCGAGGCGACACCGTGGATTCCGGCCAACCGTCCGGGGTGCAGCGATGAACCCGAGCGACCACCCGCACGGTGGTGGTGAGGGGCGTGTCGGTATCGGCATGAAGCACCCGAAGACTCCGTGGGGCAAGCCGGCTCTGGGTCCACGCACACGTCGTAACAAAGCCGGTGATAAGTTCATCGTCCGCAGGCGTTACCAGAAGTAATCGCCAGACAACTAGAGATCAAACAGGAATTTCATGTCACGCTCCATTAAAAAAGGCCCATTCGTAGAAGAGAAGCTGATGACACGCGTACGTCGCGCCCAGCGCGCATCGTCACGTAACGTCATCCGGACCTGGTCCCGGGCTTCAATGATCATGCCCGAGATGGTTGGGTTGACGATTGGCGTCCACGATGGTCGTCGGCACATTCCTGTTCTGGTCAGCGAGAATATGGTGGGACACCGACTCGGCGAGTTTGCGCCGACCCGGACCTTCCGGGGACACGTTGGTCGGTCAGACAGGGCAACTTCGATACGTTAGGCATTTAGCCACTTCAACGAGTCCCGGACACAAATACTGGGACTCACGGGAATCAAAAGCAGATAGATCGGGACCATGGCAGTCAGGGCATATAACAAAAGCATCGGGATTTCGGCCTTCAAATTGAGGAAGGTCGCTGACCTCGTGCGTGGTCGGCCGGTCGAAGAGGCGCTAAACACGCTTCGCTTCATGATCAGCCCGTCCGCGACGGTAATGTCGAAGACGATCACGTCTGCGGCAGCTAACGCCGAGAACAATGAATTGATGGATCGCAGCTCGCTGCGAATCGTGACCGTAACGGTCGACCAGGGCACAACCCTTCGGCGATTTCGCCCGAAGGCACGTGGCCGTGTCGGAGCCTTCAACAGACCAAGCAGTCACCTGACTGTGGAAGTCGACGAGGAAGTAGGAAACTAGGTTGGGCCAGAAAACTCACCCGATAGGGTTCCGCCTGGGCGGAGTACACCCGTGGCATGCACGCTGGTTCGCAGACAAGGCGACCGGATACCGCACGCTGGCCGTGGAAGACCAGGCCATCCGTAAGCTTATTAGCGATCGGTACGAAGAGACCGGCGGCATCACGCGTGTCGAGATCGAACGCGGCACGCAAGAGTTAGTTGTCTCCGTTCACACCGCACGCCCCGGCATCGTAATTGGCCGTGGTGGACAGCGTGTGGACGAGCTTCGTACGGAGCTTGAACAGCTCACAGGCAAACGTGCCCGCCTGAATATTCAAGAAGTGCGTAACGCTGACGTAGACGCTTTCCTGGTAGCCCGAAATATTGCTGATCAGCTTGAGAGGCGTGTTGCTTACAGGCGTGCGATGCGTATGTCCGCTGAGCGGACCATGCAGGCAGGCGCGCTGGGCGTGAAGATCATCGCTTCCGGTCGACTCGGAGGAGCGGAGATCGCTCGTACCGACAAGGCGATCGAGGGTCGGGTTCCTCTGCACACACTACGTGCCGACATTGATTTTGCTATCGCCGAGGCAGCGACCACTTTCGGTCGCATCGGCATCAAGGTCTGGATCTACAAGGGCGACATACTCCCCGAAGGTAGAGCCGGACGGACGCTTAACGTCGCAGACGTTGTGGCGGAACAGGCGGCGATATCTGCTGCTGCTGCTGTCGATACCGAAGACGCTGAAGCTGCACCGACCGTGACTGCACCGGCCGGTGCAGTCACGCTAGAAATCCCAGAAGAAGCTGCCGTGGTGGTTGAAGACGCTCCGGCGCCCGAGACCGACTCCGCAGCCGAAAAGCCGGAGGGCTAAACGATGCTTCAGCCAAAGAGGGTCAAGTACCGCAAGCACCACCGGGGACGGATGAACGGTTCGCCAAAAGCGGGCAGTTCTCTAGAGTTCGGTGCGCTTGGTCTCAAGTCACAGGAGGCGGCATGGCTGACCTCCCGTCAGATTGAGGCGGCACGTAGGGCCATAGTCCACAAGTTGAACCGTGGTGGTCAGGTTTGGATCCGGGTCTTCCCGGACAAATCCGTTACCGCCCGACCGGCTGAGACCCGCATGGGTGGCGGCAAAGGCGCAGTGGACCACTGGGTCGCTGTCGTTCGCCGTGGTCGGATGATGTTCGAGATCGGCGGAGTTCCGATCGAGCTGGCACGTGAGGCGCTTCAGAGCGCAAGCCACAAACTGCCAGTCCGCACAACTATTGTTTCCCGCGAGAACCTGGTCTAGACGGAGATACAGGTGAATATTGACGAAGTAAGAGGGCTAAGCCAGGACGAGCTCATCAAAGAGCTTTCCGAACAGCAACGGGGGATGATGAATCTCCGGTTCCGCAAAGCAACGCTCCAACTCCAAGACACAACTGAAATCAAGAACACACGTCGCACCATCGCCCGGATCCGGACGGTACTGCGAGAACGCGAGATTGCTGAGGCGCTACAGAGTTGACATCCGGTCTGCAAAAACAGAGGACGGGCACTGTCGTCAGCGACAAGATGGACAAGACCATTACGGTCGAGTTCTATTGGAGTCAGCGTGACCGGCTTATCGGGAAGTCACGCCGTCGCGTGACCAAGTTCCTGGCCCATGACGAGAGCAACCAAGCCCATCTGGGTGATGTTGTTCGTATCGAAGAGACACGCCCGCTTTCGCGACGAAAGCGATGGCGCTTGATCGAAATCATCTCGGCGGGTGACGTGGCTGATTTCCAGCCGTCTGAGCTTTCTACAACGCTCGAAACGCCCGAGACCGAAGAATCGACGGGGTCCGAGTAAGTGATTCAGGTTCAAACGCGCTTGCGCGTCGCCGACAATTCCGGAGCCCGTGAAGTGATGTGTATCCACGTCGACGGCGGGAGCCGCCGCCGCTATGGCGGTCTGGGCGATGTGATCACGGCCGCAGTAAAAGATGCGACCCCCGGTGGCACCGTAAAGATGCACGAGGTCGTTAAGGCTGTAATCGTCCGCGTTGCTAAGAACACGCGTCGCCCGGACGGTTCATATATCAAGTTCGACGACAACGCAGTCGTCATCATCGGCGAGAGCCAGAACCCACGTGGCACCCGCATCTTTGGCCCTGTGGCCAGGGAGCTGCGTGACCGTGACTACATGCGAATCGTCTCGCTCGCTCCGGAGGTGCTGTAAAGATGGCACAACGAATCCGACGCGGAGATCAGGTGAGAGTTATCGCCGGCAAAGACCGTGGCAAGCAGGGTGAAGTGGCGCGGATTGACCGCAAGAAGGGGACCGTCATCGTTGACGGAGTCAACCTTGTGACCCGCCACGTCAAGCAGCAGCAAGGCACGGCACAGGCAGGCATCATCCAGCAAGAGGCGCCGCTACAGATTTCAAACGTTGCGTTTATCGATCCCGAGACCGGTGTATCCGGGCGGGTCGGTTTCCGTGTGCTTGAAGATGGCACCAAGGTAAGAGTCGTAAGAGGTAACCGTGAGTCCTGAAGCCGCCGTGCCAACTGAGCCGCGACTCAAAGCCACCTATCGTGAAGACGTTGCTCCGGCACTGTTGACCGAGTTCGGTTACTCGAACCCGATGCAGACGCCGAAGCCGACCAAAGTCGTACTGAACATCGGCATCGGCGAGGCGCTGGATGACCGTAACGCGCTCGACGCCGCACTTGGTGATCTGACGGTCATCGCCGGCCAGAAGCCCGTGGTTCAGCGCGCCAAGAAGTCGATCTCCAACTTCAAACTCCGAGAGGGGATGCAGGTTGGTCTCACAGTCACGTTGCGTGGGCAGCGCATGTGGGACTTCCTTGATCGCCTGATCAATCTGACGTTGCCGCGGGTCCGTGACTTTCACGGCATTTCGCGACGTTCATTTGACGGGCGAGGCAACTACTCGCTCGGGTTCCGGGAGCAGATAGCGTTTCCGGAGATCGACTACAATTCAATCGACCGGCTACGTGGCCTCCAGGTCACAGTAGTGACCTCCGCTAAATCGGACACAGAGGGCCTCCGGATGCTTGAGATGTTGGGTATGCCCTTCGAACGAGTCGAAGAAGCCTAATTAATAGCTCTTTCCGTTTATCTTCGAATAAAACTGTCACTAAATCTGGGATTTCCATTTGGCTAAGAAAACAAAAGTAGAGAAGTGGAAGCGCCACAAGCGCGAGCTGGCCGCGGGTACGATGAAGTACCCCGTCCAGTTCCACAATCGATGCGAAAGGTGCGGACGGCCGCGCGGTTACATCCGGTTTGTCGGAATGTGCCGTATCTGCTTCCGAACTCTGGCACTCAGGGGTGAGCTTCCCGGAATCCGGAAAGCCAGCCTCTAGAGAAGCTCCTAGATAAGTCCGTCCCGCCGTGTGGCGGTTAGCGGTCAATGCCGGAAGGTGCACCGGAATGTCCTCTCAGGAATGACGACCGGCTTGCAAACCATCGGTACAGTAAGAATCAGGAACAGCGAATGCCCGTTACCGACCCTATATCAGACATGTTGACCAGGATGCGTAATGCCATCATGGTTCGGCACGAGAGCGTTCTGGTACCCGCTTCTAAAACGAAGCGGTCTCTGGCCCGAATGCTCCAGCGCGAAGGTTTCATCGCCTCTATCGACATAGAAGATGGAGAAGAGAAGAAACAACCGATGATGAAGATCGGCCTCAGGTACTACGAGGACGATTCACCAGTTATCACAGGATTGAAGCGCGTCAGTAAGCCCGGTCTCCGGGTTTACGTCGGTCGACGGGAGATTCCCCGCTACTTCGGTGGCCTGGGTGTGTCGTTCATTTCGACATCTGCCGGCGTAATGACCGGGCGTGAAGCCTGGCGACGCGGCGTCGGCGGCGAGCTCTTGTTCTACGTTTGGTAAGGCCGGGAGTACGTATCGATGAGCAGAATAGGTAGAGCCCCAATCCCAGTACCCTCAGGCGTCGAAGTAAAAATCGACGGCACCAAGGTCTCGGTCAAAGGCAAAAACGGCGAACTCAACTTTGAGTTTCACAACGACATGGCGATTGTCTTAGAAGACGGATCCCTCAAGGTATCCCGTCCCTCAGACGAACAGCAGCACCGTGCACTGCATGGATTGACCCGATCACTGTTGAATAACATGGTCATAGGCGTCTCCGACGGTTACGAGCGTGCCCTTGATTTGATTGGAACCGGTTACCGGGTCCAGCAGAACGGCAAGGGACTAACCCTGCAACTTGGCTTCAGCCACCCGGTTGAGGTTCAGCCGCTGGACGGAATCACGCTGGAAGCGGACGGACAGGTTCGTGTGGTCGTGAAGGGCGCAGACAAGCAGGCTGTTGGCCAACAGTCTGCGGTCATCCGGAAGCTTCGCCCGCCAAACGCTTACACAGGTAAAGGCGTGCGCTACTCCGGTGAACAGGTCCACCTCAAGCCCGGCAAGAGTGCCGCTAGGGCGGAATAACAAAGATGTCTAACAGTAGTTTCCATCAGTCACGGCGTGAGATGCGCCACAAGCGACTACGCAAGAAGTTGGCCGGCACGCAGGAGCGGCCGCGGTTGGCTGTTTTCCGCAGCAACCACCACATCTATGCGCAGGTAATTGACGACGCAGCCGGACACACACTGGTTGCGGCGTCGACGCTTGACCCAGATTTCAAGAGCCAGCCGTCTACCGACGGCAAGATCGACAGTGCGACCGCGGTCGGCACATCGATCGCACAAAAGGCGAAAGATGCCGGAATCGAACGCGTGGTGTTCGATCGCGGCGGCTACGCGTACCACGGACGTGTGAAGGCGCTTGCGGAAGCAGCGCGTGAAGTTGGTCTGGATTTTTAGATGACTCAACAGAGCAGGCCGGGTGGACCATCCGGTAACCGTGGTGGCGGCGGCGGACGAGGCCGAGGTGGCCGTGGCGGACCAGGTGGACCCGGCGGACCAGGCGGACCGGGTGGTCCGGGTGGACCCGGCGGCCAGGGTGGACCTGGCGGTCAGGGTCGCGGTGGCCAAGGTGAGCGCGGCAGAGGCCGTGGTCCTAGGCGCGACAGGCCGCAGGAACGAGAAGATTCAGGTCTCGAAGAACGCGTAATCAAAATCCGACGTGTGTCGAAGGTCGTTAAGGGTGGTCGCCACCTGAGCTTCAACGCACTCGTCGTAGTTGGAGACAGCGAAGGCAAGGTCGGGTTTAGCCTCGGCAAGGCCAAGGCTGTTCCGGACGCGGTCCGAAAAGGCACGGCCAACGCTAAGCGTGAAATGAAGTCCGTGGTTCTTAACGGCACCACTCTTCCGCACGAGATTCAGGCCAAGTTTGGCGGCGCCAAGGTGCTGCTCAGACCCGCCGCTCCTGGTACCGGCATCATCGCCGGTGGTGGGGTTCGCGCCGTGATGGAAGTCGTTGGCGTGAAGGACGTTCTGTCAAAGACGTTCGGCTCTACCAATACGATGAACATCGTCAGGGCCACGCTGCTCGCTCTTGGCCAGCTGCGTGACCCCAAGAAAGAGACCGCACGACGCATGGGCATAGACAACTCGACCCCGGCCCCTCAGCCCGATCCGGTCGCATCAGCGGTCGCATCGGCGGCGGTAGCGGAGTAAGGCATGTCTGAACTCCGTATTACCCAGATCCGAAGCAAGATCGGTCACCCGCAAGACCAGAGGGCGACACTGGCGTCCCTCGGCCTTCGCAAGATCCGACAACAGGTCGTCCGGCCTGACAATCCCGCCGTTCGCGGGA
>CAUZRH010000026.1:0-11221 GCA_963582115.1 Dehalococcoidia bacterium | reverse complement strand
CACGGGTTCAGGCCTATCGCCTTTTCTAAACATCCAGCATCAGAAGTACGCAACGATCGCTTGCACCGATTGTGGGTTTACAGATATGTATCGAATGGACGGCGCCTATGCGCGACAAGCAAGCATCCTGGACATCTTCAAGAACTAGGCGACCCCGACCTCAGGATCGTCCTACTCTGGCAGGAAGGCCAAGTAGTGGGTTCCTACTGCGACATCTGACATCAACAGACCGCCAACGAGGACGCTCATAATCCCGGCCAGGGTGGCTATGCCGGTGTTGACGTGGGTGAATCGAACGCTGAAGGCGAGCGGGATGCTGAAAACGAGGGTGATGGCCATCATCGAAACGATGGTCCCAACACCGAACAGGGCCAGATAAACAAACCCGACGGCTATAGATGACGCTTCCGGCAACAACAGCAACATGACGGCCGCGGTTCCGGCCAAGCCGTGGACAATCCCTATCACGAATGATTTGGGCCGGAACAGGGTTGTGTACGAACGCATCCTGCTGTGTGGTGTAGACGATGAGTCGTGCTTTGTTGACGTCTTATCATGCGAGTGGACGTGGACGTGCGGCTTCTCACCCTCAAAGTGCTGGTGCAGGTGTAGTCGACCCTGCTTCAGACGCCACAGCACCTGAAGGCCAAGGCCAACTAGCATCACAGCGACGCCGAACTCGAAGTACGGTGCTATCTGCTCATAGGCGGACAGGACCGAATCCCTGAGAAACAGGATCAGGGTTCCGGCGATCAGCAATGGGGTCGAATGTCCGAGACCCCAAGAAGCACCGATCCACGCGCTGCGAAACGCCTTACCTTCGGCGGCGACAATAGTCGAAACGGCGACCACATGGTCGGCATCTGTCGCGTGGCGAAGCCCTAGCACTAGGCCAAGGACTATCGCCGTTATGAATCCGCCTTCGGATATATCCAAAGAAATCCCAACCTGATTGACGCGGGTCTGAGGGCGCAATATGCAGGCGCACCCTTGCCGACCCGGAGAGCGACTCTAACCGCGCTCGCCATCCTTGTCACGAAATAAGTAACGTATACGAACGGCCAATCCGGTCTAAAATCCGATTAGAAACGGTGTGGCACGACTACTGTCGACTGGCTTCCTCGACCGTGTTGTGCATCGACTTCAGATGGGCTACTTTCTATCGATAAGACAGGATCTGCCACGACCACATGGTGCAACGATGGTGTTGTACGCATATTACTTAAGGGGGGCATACAAGTGCCTTGCACCGTTTGCGGGCACGAAAACCCAACCGGTAATCGCTTCTGCATTTCATGTGGCGAACCTTTTACTGGGGATAGCGCAGGTATGCACTCAGCGGTAGCGGGTGATGACAAACAGGACTGGCTTGTAAGCGAGGTCAATCGTCTCAGGGATGAGATCGAACGACTGGCTGAGGAAGTGAATCGAGATGCGCGGGAAGATCCCCGTTGGCAGCGGGCCGCCCGCCCGCTGCCAACGGGTGCCCCCTCGTCTCCGCCCCCGGTATCGGGGTCAGGGCCTGCCATCTCTCACGGACTGGAACATGAACCCGGAGACCAGCGCGGCTTCGCTCCATCCGCTATCAGTGCGTTTGAGTTTGAGGCGCGTGTCGGAGCTCGCTGGTTGGCATGGGTGGGGGTGGTTATTCTGATGATCGGGAGCGCCTTTTTTCTCCGACTCGCTTACAACAACGGGTGGGTCGAGCAGATCGGGATAGTGGTGCTTGGTGTTGTGTTTGGCGCAGTGCTTATCGGACTGGGCGAATTCTGGCACCGGAAATACCCGGTCTACGCCGCAACACTGGCAGGCGGCGGCACAGGCATCATCTACTTATCGGTATTCACAGCTCACACGCCGTTCGAACTTGTCTCCCTCGGAGCATCGTTGATCGCGCTTTTGTTGATTAGCGTCCTGCTGATGGTTCAGGCGATCCGCTACCAGCAACTCAGTTTGGCTGTGCTATCCATAAGTGGCGCATATCTGGCTCCACTTGGATTGGTTGGGGTGAACAGTGATGTGCTCAATCATACTTCCGGCTCGGAAGTGACATGGCCGGTTGCATACCTCTTCGTAGTTGGGCTGGGCGTTCTGTACGTGTCGTCCCGATACAACTGGAGAGGCATCGTTGTGATCGGGCTGGTGGGATCGATCATCGGATACCTTGCCTGGTACGCCGAGGTGGGGGATGTAGCGGGAGATGCGACTACTCAGCAGTTGTGGTTGACAGCATTATTTTTCATATGGGTCGGGAGCGCGCTGGTACATCACTATCTGCGTGATACCGAACCAACAAGCCGCGACATCTTTTTGACTGTCGCCAACGCGGTCTTTTTCGCCCTGATGAGTTACGTCATCCTGGAGACGGGACACAGCGGTTGGGTGGGTGCGTATGCGCTTAGCCTGGGAGTCTTTTATGGCATCTTTGGCTACGTGTTGCACCGACGATCCAATCGGAACGCACCCTTGGCTATTGCAATGGGCGTTATGGCTCTCGTCCTGTCTGCGATAGCCGTCCCGATACAACTTTCCGGGCCGTGGATTACGACTGTCTGGTTCGCCGCATCCCTTGCTTTGATCGCAGCTTCGGCAGCTCGTAGTACAAGCATGGTCACTACGAGAGTTGCCGGCTTGGGAGTCCTAGCCTTGGCTGCGGCATGGCTATTACTGATCGACCTCAACCTAGCTCGGGAGATCGGGATAAATCCCGTCTTTAACCATTACGTGCTTTCGTTCTCTTCTGGTGCGATCGCCGCTTACAGTGCAGCAGGGTTGATCCGCCGGTTCCCTTCCGTCTCGGCCGTTATAGGTATTGAGAAAATAACAGACGCTGAAATCGTGTCTGGACTGGTGATGCTTGGCTCCGGGTTCATAACTCTCGGAATTTGGACCCAGATTCCGGAGTCATGGTTTGCTTTCGCGTGGGGTGTCGAGGCCGTCGTGTTGGGCGCAGTGTCATTTGGTATCAACTTGCCCGAGGTTCGTCGAACGGTTTACGGATTGCTGATCCTAGCGACCGCCCGAGCTCTGGTACTTGATTCCTCCGTGTTCGCAGATGACTACACCGTTTTCTGGAACGATCGAACTCTTGCGTTCCTACCGGTCGTTGTTGCGATCGCACTCGGTGGAATAATTTTCCGGCGCCGCACCGCGGAGATGTTTGACTGGGAGTCCATGATTGTTGTGCCAGTCCTGGTGATCACTTGTAATGCCCTGCTGCTCTGGTATCTGAGCGCAGAGGTGATCGGAGCGGTCACGAGCGATACCATTGATGTCGCGACGCTAAATGAGAGGAACGTCATCAGCCTGAGCCTGAGCGTACTGTGGGCCGGATACGCATCAATCTGGTTGCTATTTGGCGTCTTTAAAAGGTGGAAGCAAGTACGAGCTGCAGCTCTTCTCCTACTGGCCATACCGGTAATCAAACTATTCGTGTACGACGTGTTTGATCTCGACAGTGGATACCGGGTTGCAGCGTTTATGACACTTGGTTTCCTGCTCGTCGCCGGTGGATACCTATATCAGCGTTACGAGAGTGCGGTGAAGGGCTTCTTATTCGAGGTGGATAAAGGCATCGGACCTCTCGGTCCACGTGGCGTAAGTTCAGGTTGATCTACCCGGAAGTCGGCGGCTCACAGCGATTTATATTGTTGTCCTCGAGACCGTAGATTCAGGCAAACCTCTTGTACTCGGAGTCTCCACTGACGTGTAAGGCTTAATACCGTTCTATCGGACGAAGTACTCGGCAACCGACTGGAATGGCAAAAGAATGCCGCCGGCCTCATAAAGACAGGTGCGCACCCGCGAGTCGTCCAAGAGCAACTTGTCCACTCATCAGCCGCGTTTACTCTTCAGGTGTATGGGCATCTCGCCAAGGAACTCCAGCAGCAGTCCGCGACTGCATTCGCGGACGCCCTCGACGGGGCATCCGGGTAGCCTACTGGTTGCAGAATGGTTGGCAAGACGTCAGAAAGCCCCGGCGGGATCAACCGACCGGGGCTTTCTTTTCGCAGCGCTAGGCTACGTTCGACTTAACTATGTGGCGGGAGCGTGAGGGAGTCGAACCCCCCGAGGACATCGAAGGATGCCCTCCATCGGGTTTGAAGTCCGTGGAGCCCACCAGAGCCCATACACTCCCGAGGTAGGCAAAGATAGTTTAACGCCGGATCGCGTTTATTCGCGCCCGATGTCATTCCGAAGTGAACTTGATCGTACTTTCCCAGATACACAAAGGCGCGAAAACAGCCGGGCCATATGGCTCCGGCTGTTTCCAATCTTCGGTTTCGTCGTTAATACGAACGCCTTAGTTAGGCGATCGATTCCTTCAAACGGGCCTCAAGGACCTGTTTCGGGACTGCGCCGACCACCTGGCCAACGGGCTTTCCGTCTTTGAAGATTAGCAGTGTCGGGATGCTCCGGACGCCGTACTTGCCGGCCGTGACCGGGTTCGAGTCGACATCGACCTTGGCGAACTTGACTGTACCTTCGTATTCGGTTGCCAGTTCTTCGACGACCGGGGCCACCATCTTGCAGGGGCCACACCAGTCTGCCCAGAAGTCGACCAGCACTGGCAGGTCGGACTGTAGAACTTCGGTGTCAAAACTGCTGTCGGTAACAGCGGCAGGCTTGCTCATCATTTCTCCTAGATGGTCCGTGTGCTCTTACACAGGGACCGTATTCGTGCTTTCCAACTAGTTAGATTCAGAAAGCTCATCCGAGGTGCAGATCTGAGAACTCCGGGGATTTAGTCCATCTCGGGAAAACCCGGACGATCAGTCTGCAGTGATACCAGCTTCGCGCAGTATGGGCGCTTTCGCCAGCGAGACCTGGCGCAATGGCAGTCCTCGAACTGACGGCGAGGTGTCAATTTCGTCCGAATTTTGTATCCCCGTCACCACGTCTGCAAACAGAGTTGTCACCGACACGAAGCCACGATGCGGCGCCGATAGGCGTGCAAGTCCAGATTCCGGTAACGAAGACGCAGACGCGTCCGACTGGGCTGTGATTGTGACCCTGTCTCCCTCCACGACACCCAACGAGGACGCGTCCTCCGGGTGAATCTCAATCCATGTGTCTCGTTCTATCTGGTTCATGCTGTTTTCGTTCTGCACGACCCGCATTTCTTCCTCTGGACGCATCAGGACACGTCCGTGTCCCAGCGTGAAGGGAAACTCGCCGTTGGGCAGGGAGATCGGTTCCCGAATCGCCATCGGCGAGACGGAAAGCTTTTCGCCAGAGGTGAACAGGATCTCTGTGCCACGGGACGATTCGTCCTGCGCCGGAACCTGTATCCCTCTGCCCTCAAGCCGTTCGTGGGAAAGCCCGGCGTAGTCCGGGACCACCTTTCGGATCTCGTCGAAGACTTCCGAAGAGGATCCGTATTCAAATCCTGTGCCACCCATCGCAGCCGCAAGTCCGGCCAACGTCCGCCAACCCTCACGTTCCTCGTGCCTGAGCTCAAGCCCGGGGTTCACCTTCTGTACGCGGCGTTCCAAGTTGGTCACCGTGCCAGACACTTCGGCGTAAGTCGCAGCCGGGAACACAACGTCCGCTTTGGACGCCGTGTCAGACATGAACACGTCAGACACGACGAGGAAACCCGGATTATTCAGGCCGTCTGATGTGAGAGCCGCAGCATCAGGGTTCCAACCATCGGCCAGAACGACAAGAGCCTTAACTCCGCTATCCCCAACCATCTCCCGCACAGACTTGCCCGCCAGTTGCGGGTATGTCCCGCCCGTTACTGCGGAAATAACGTCACGGTCGGCATCTGCAGAGACCGACCGGTAACCCGGCAGCAGATACGGTGCAGCACCGACATCGTTACCGCCCTGCGTGTTGGCCCCCGAGAACAGCGGGTACACACCGCCGCCGTTCGTTCCAATGTTGCCTGTTATAAGCGCCAGGTTCATGACAGCCGACTGCAGATCAGCGTGGTCCTCAGCGACGATCCCATCGGTACCGTGCAAGAGCGCAGCCGGACTGCCGTTTCCGTAAGCCCTGGCGGCGGCCCGGATGTCTTCTTCAGATACGCCCGTGATCTCAGAAACACGCATCAGGTCGAACGACCAGATCGATTTCTTGAGCTCATCGACGCGATCGAGACGATCCCGGACAAAGTCCTTGTCTTCCAGCGCCTCATCCAGGATCACTCGTACCAGACCGCCAAGTAACGTGATCTCTGTCCCGGGTCGTGGGCGGAGCCAGTTGCTAGCGTATCGGGTCAGTTCAGTTTCTCGTGGGTCGATCACGATCAGGCTTGCGCCCCCCCTGACCGCTTTCTTGACCGGAACTGCGAGCACATTCTGCTCTTCCGTCGGATTGCCAGCAACGACCAGGACACTCTTTGACTGTTCAATGCCCCAGATCGGGTTTGTGGACGCGCCATGGCCGGCAGTGCCGGCAAGAGTCGCAAGAAGTTCCTGAGAGCGGTTCAGTCCGGTGTCGACGTTGTTGGTGCCGAGCACGGTACGTGCGAATTTCTGTCCGACGTAGTGGTCTTCATTGGTGCCGCGAGGTGAGAGGATCACGCCGCGCTCTTCCGGAAGATGTTCTGATAGGCCCATCGAAGCCGCTTCCAACGCGGTCTCCCAGGTGGTGCGCTGTAGTTCACCGTCGATCCGTACCATCGGGTACTTCAGGCGTCGAATGTGGTTCGGGTAGTTGTAGCCAAACTTGCCCTTGAAGCAGGCCTGGCCGTGACTAGCCTCTCCAGACAGGTCCCCGGTCATCCGAACGACCTTGTTCAAGTCGTTCACGTCCATCACAAGCTCACACCCCACCGGGCAGTTGGTACAAACGGTGCTGACCTTTGTAGACGCCTTTTCCCACTTGTACTCGCGCTCAGTAAGAGCGCCCGTCGGGCAGGCGTCGATACAGGCTCCGCAGAACTCACATCCGGACTCAAGAAGAGATGTTCCGTGCGAGGTTCCGACAAGCGCCACGCCTGAACGAGAGACCAGCGAAAGAGCCGAATCGCCACGGACCTCATCACATGCCCGAACACATCGGACGCAGACGATGCACAGGTTGTAGTCGCGGTCGTAGAAGGGATCGTCCGTGTGGATCGGAAGATCACGGCGGTGGTAGTTAAGCGAAGAGGTCATGTCCAGTTTCATGAAGCGGACGGTGTCTTTCAGCTCACAACGTTCATTCTTCGGGCAAATCGTGCAGCGGTCGGTCACGCCGACGTGTCGCTGACAGATGTCCTGCGGGCCGCACAGCTCGGCGCGGTGACATGTCAGGCATCCATGCGGGTGCTCCGTCATGAGCAGATCGGTAATCCCCTTCCGGAGATTGACGACCTCTTCCGTGTTGGTCTCAACGATCATGTCCGGCGCTACCGGAGTGGTGCAAGAAGCCTGGACGCCCTTGCGACCACCGGACTCTGTGGAAACGACGCACATTCGGCAAGCGCCATATGGCTTCATGCCCGGGAAGTAACACAGGTACGGAATGTATACGTCCGCGTCCTGAGCCGCCTGGATGATCGTCTGGCCAGGTTTGGCTTCGATCTCCTGGCCGTCCACGATTAGCTTGATGGTGTCGTCCGCCATTCGGCGCAGTCTCCTAAGATTTCCGGTTTACTGGAGGAAGTCCTGTTTTGGGCTGAGCTCTACCTGGCCGTCAACTGCTTGAAGTTAACCGGCTCAGACATCAGTTCTGGGCGCGTGCTGATCGGCGTAATCATCTGTCCTTCGCCGCAAGCGCCCGTCGGGCATTCCTTGTCATCCATGTGGGAGCGGAAGTCGGCCTCAAAGTACTTCAGTGCCGACGCCACCGGGTTGTAGCCAAGCTGGCCGTGGCCGCAAAGGGAACCCATGCGCATGCTCGCGCCCATGCGTTCCATAAGAGCCAGGTCGTCTTCCCTGCCCTCGTTTTGCGAAATACGTTCCAGCGTCTCGACCATGTGGGTCATACCAAGTCGACACGGGAAGCACTTGCCGCAAGATTCGAACTGGTTGAACGACATCAGGTTGCGGACAAGATTTACGGCGCACACGTCTTCGTCGCCTATGATGAACCCCCCGGAGCCAAGGCTTCCGGTGGTTTTGCCGATGGAATCGAAGTCGATGGGCGTGTCAAAACCCTCTTCGCCTATCGGGCCGAACAGCGGGCCACCCGCCTGGAACAACTTCATCTTCTTGCCGTCACGAATGCCACCAGCCACTTCTTCCACGGCCTCACGGACGGTCAACGATCCCATGGGGATTTCGTACATACCGGGGCGGTTAACCGCCCCGGTGATGCACAGGATAGCGGTGCCAGGAGTCGACTCGATGCCGACTTCCTTAAAAGCGTCTGCGCCGTCCCGAATAATCGTCGGCGCGTATGAAAGTGTCTTAACATTATTGATGTTACTGGGCTTGCCCCACAACCCTGCGGCGGCGGGGAACGGCGGCCGGTAACGGGGCTGAGAGCGCTTGCCCTCGATAGCCTCCATGAGTGCTGTCTCTTCACCGGCAACGTAGGAGTCACCGGTGAGAGCGACCTCTACCTCGTAGCTGAAATCACTACCGAGGATATTCTTGCCCAGCAACCCGGCTGCATAAGCGTCCTGAACGGCCTTACGTGAGTTTTCGATGGGCAGCGTGTGGCCCTGTCGGATGAAAATAAAGCCGTTGGATGAGTTGGTGGCGTACCCGGCGAGGATCAGCCCTTCAAGCAGCGTGTGCGGGCAGTTCTCAAGGATTCCCTTGTCGTTGAACGCACCGGGGTCGCCTTCTTCGCAGTTGCAAAGGACGTACTTGACCGGTGCCGGGTTTGGAGCCAGGAAGCCCCATTTAACTCCGGTCGGGAATGCGGCCCCGCCTCGACCTCGTAGGCCAGATGCTTTGACCTCGTTGAGCACCGCTTCCGAGTCCATGTCTTCCAGCGCCTTTTCAAGCGCACTGTATCCGCCGTTGGCGATGTACTGTGACAAGTCCCTTGGATCTATATCGCCGGCAAGTTTGGTAGCCAGCCGTGTCTGTGGCTTGACCGTCGGCAACTCGTTGAGGCGGGTTACCGCACCCAGGCCTTCAGGTCGCTCAGCGCCATGCCAGGCGAACGCCCGGCTGGCATCTGCCCTGCCGGATTTCAGATGACTGCCAACAACGTCGGCCGCCTCGTCCGCTCCCAGGTTGTTGTAGAAAACGCGCGCACCGCCGGGCAGTTGCACGTCGATTAGCGGCTCGGCATAGCAGAGGCCCATCGAGCCGACCAGCGTGACGTTTGCCTCAGCCCCCAGCGCTTCGGTCAGCGCCGCGTACGCCTCATCGGCTCCAGCCGCCTCTCCAGACGTGCCAAGCCCGACGCGAATCCATGGTTTGTCGCCCGCCGTCAGGGCCTGCCATTCAGCATCAGCCTTCTGCCGAAGCTCCGAAAACGCTACCGACATATGGCCTCTATTCGTCGCAACAGGGTGATCTGCACTAAGCGCCCTTTAGCTCGTCAACGACCGCAGCAGCCAAATCTGGCGACATGCGACCTTTCATGTGATGGTCCACCGCTATCACCGGGGCCAGGGCGCAGGCGCCGAGGCATGTGCTGTAGCGGAGCGTTAACTTCCCGTCTTCGGTCTCCCCCTCGCCATCCACACCCAACTCTGAATGGACGCGCAACAGTAAGTTCTGTGCACCATTCAGGTGGCAGGACGGCCCCCAGCACACGTCAATGGTGTGTTCTCCCGGCGGCGTGAATCTGAAATTTGTGTAGAAAGACGCCACACTCCACACATCATTGATGGTGGATTTCATGTGCGTGGCCGTCTCCTCTATGGCCTCATCCGGAATGTAATGAAGAGCATCCTGGACTGCGATCAACGACGAGAGCACGGTCACCGTCGGCTGCTGCTGAGATTGCAGCGCCTTTCGTGAACGATCTCTTAGTTCATCGCTGGAGGGTATCTCGTCGCTGGCGGGCGTTGTGCCGTCGCTCAAGCGTGGGTCCTCGATTCGGGAAAAATGGACTTTGCTAAGGGCGTCACAAATATAGCAGGGCCGTTCGGGGCCAGCAATCTCCGGATCCTGTTATTTCGGGTCATGAGAAGAGCCCTCATCCGGGAGTACGAACATAGGTTATCCATTGAGTAGCTCAATGACCCTGTCGTGAAGCTTCCCGTTGGTGGCGATCATATTGCCCAGATCTATGCCCCGTTTGCCATCGAAATCCGTCGCGAGGCCGCCTGCTTCCTCGATGATCGTAGGCATTGGTGCAACGTCCCAAATGGACATCTCTGGATCCACGTGGATGTCGATTCGGCCTGTTGCTACGAGTAAATATCCGTAGCAATCGCCCCAACCTCGATCCTGGTCTACGGCCCTTCTGAGCCTGTCGTAACCTTCAAAAGTTCCTGAAGCGTCGTAGCCCTTCACCGTGGTCGAGGACATGCAGGCGTCGCCGACGTCCGACACCTCAGACACACGTGCAACGCGAATATCTTCCGGAATCGTCTCGCCATCCTGGATCGGCGCAAGGTCGTTTGCCCACCATGCACCAAGTCCGGAACCCGCCCAGACGATTTCACCAAGGGCGGGGAAAACGACAACTCCGGCAGCAGGCTGGTCGTCGAACTCCAGTCCCATCATGGTCCCCCAGAGCGGCACCTGTCTAAGGAACGAATCTGTGCCGTCTATCGGGTCCAGATACCAGCGATACCCGGTGCTTCCCGGCTCCTCACCAAACTCTTCCCCAAGAATCGCATCGTCCGGGAAAGAGTCTTTCAAGGCATATCGGATGAGTTGCTCTGATTCACGATCCGCGCGTGTTACTGGAGTGTCGTCCGCCTTCTGATCAATCATGAGATCGGTTGACTGGTAGTAGCTCAGGGCGTGTTCGCCCGCCGCCCGAGCGGCGCCGACGGCGAACTCAAGCCGGGAGCGGAGTTCGTTATGGTCCGTTCCTGACATCAAGTCCACCTATCGGCACATATCTCTTCGAGTGGTTACCCCTTATGTATTTGGGGTTAGACGAGTCTTAGACCGTACCGTCCGGGGCACCGGCAATACGGGCCGCTGCCACATCCTGTGTCGTGTCCCGCTGAATGGTCGGCGTGAAGGTGATGTCATCGATCATCGTGCGCGCCGGGAGAGTCGCCGCGAGCAGGATGCCCTCCGCGATGTCTTCCGGAAGCATCATGGTCGATCGCGCTTCGGCGTCCGGCACGTGCGGGCGGTTGTTCAAAATCGGGGTGTCTACCTCTGCCGGGTAGATCGTGGTCGCCCTAATCCCATACTCACGC
>CAUZRH010000025.1:0-11675 GCA_963582115.1 Dehalococcoidia bacterium | reverse complement strand
CATCTGCCCAACGTCGATAGCTTCGAGGTCTTCGATAGGCGAGATGAAATGTGTACCCAGGACGTCTCGGACCTGAAAAATGTCAATCGACGGTTTGAACATCGGCACAGGGTACCGATCTGGCTCCATTCCATAATCTGGAGCGATTGCGTAGTTCTTCCACATTTTGCAGCGCAATTAACTAGCCGAGATAGGGGGGGGGCGTGCTACGATTTCGAGTCTAATGCGAATCACTGTCCAGCTTCGCGATGCATTCGCAGAAGCCCTATCAGCAGCGCAAACGGCCGGGGACCTCCCCGCAGCGGGTGCGTCCGAGATCACCATCGAGCAGCCCCGGGATGACGGGCATGGTGATTTTGCGACCAACCTCCCGCTCAGGCTTGCGCGCACCATGAAAATGGCGCCACCCGCCATCGCAGCAGCGATCGTAGCGGCCTTCCCGGAGCGTGAGGACATTGAGAAGGTGGAGGTCGCTGGCCCCGGATTTATCAACATCACGCTGGCCGACTCCTGGTTCCAGAATCAGGTAGAGGCTATACGCACCGCCGGTGCGGAGTTTGGTAACGGGCTATCAAAGTCCGGCCAGAAAATCCAGGTCGAGTTCGTCAGCGTGAACCCGACAGGCCCGCTGCACGTAGGTCACGCCAGGGGCGCCGTCATAGGTAGCGGACTGGCCAATCTTCTAGAGGCGTCCGGTGCTGACGTAACTCGTGAGTATTACGTCAACGACGCCGGAAACCAGATGCGGGTCTATACGGAAACCCTGTACGCTCGCTACATGCAGGCGGCCGGGAGAGACGTGCCGCTGCCGGAGACCTCATACCCGGGCGAGTACGTCGAAGACCAGGCTGTCGAGATCTTCGAGAATGACGGCGGGGCGCTTGTCGACTTGCCTAAAGAAGAGGCCATTACGGCGCTGTACCAGCCGGGGCTTGAGCAGAACCTGGCACTCATCAAGGAAGACCTTGAGAAGCTAAATATCACCTACGACGTGTGGTTTAGCGAGCAGTCGCTATTCGACACAGGTCGCTTTGATTCAGCGATAAAAGATCTTGAAGAAGCCGGGTACATCGTCGATCGCGACGGCGCACGTTGGTTCGCCTCTACGCAGCTTGGTGAGGACAAAGACAACGTCGTCATCCGAAGCTCCGGTGGTCACACGTATTTCGCCAGCGACATCGCCTATCACGCCGAGAAGTTTAAGGAACGCAACTTCGATCAGGTGATCGATGTCTGGGGTGCGGACCACCACGGCCACGTCGCCCGGATGAAGGCGGCGGCGACTGCACTTGGGATCGACCCCGACAGGCTGACCATCGTTCTCAACCAGCTCGTTTCGTTCAAAGAGGACGGCGAGTCGCTCC
Source organism: Dehalococcoidia bacterium (assembly GCA_963582115.1). Taxonomy (GTDB): domain Bacteria; phylum Chloroflexota; class Dehalococcoidia; order Lucifugimonadales; family Lucifugimonadaceae. The sequence continues at coordinate 10,311 of CAUZRH010000025.1, read as the reverse complement.
GATTCAGCAAGCGGAAGAACGTGATCGTAACTGTCCGAGACCTGGTCGAGGATGTCGGCGCTGACGCCGTTCGCTACACCTTCCTTAGCCGGGGCGCCGAGAGCCAGATGGAATTTGACCTGGACCTGGCGCGGAAACAGTCATCTGACAACCCGGTGTACTACGTCCAGTACGCACACGCCCGTCTCTCCGGGATCTTGCGCAACGCTCGGGAACAGAAGATCGACTGGCAGGACGGCGACGTTGGCTTGCTTACGCACGATCTTGAGATCGCACTGGTCCGCCAGATAGCGGGGTTGCCGGACGTGGTGGAACGCGCCGCGGATCGACTTGAACCGCAGCAAATTCCGCACTACGCCACTGAGGTCGCAAGGGCGCTCCAGAGGTTTTACGACGCCTGCCGTGTGATCTCCGAGGACAAGGAAGATCTTCCTTTGTCCAAAGCTCGATTGAAGCTGGTCGAAGCGGCACGGATAACGATCGCTCGCTGTCTGTCGCTCATGGGGATGAACGCACCAGAACGGATGTAACCGACTCTTAGAGCCGGGTGCTAATGAGCGGCTCCATCGTCGGTTCGTTGCTCCCGCCGGGCACCTCTTCGGTGAGCGCAATCTGATCGCCGCGCTCCAGCGGAACGTCCATGTCTCCCGTCCAGTTACCCTCGTCGTCCGTGTTGAACACGCCCAGGCTGATGGCATCATCGTCACTCGTTTTCGCTTCGATGCGTACCCTGTCGCCGTCCGCTTCTTTCATGAAGTGGACCAGGTTTTCCGGGGGATCGTTGAACTGCATGTTCACGTTCCAGATCACGAGAGCGCCTATGGCGACCGCAAATGCTGCTGCGACCGGCCATGCGGTGAGACGCGTCAAGCGAGTCCAGATCGGCCTGATGACCCGAGTATCGCGGCCGATCAGCATCTCACCCGCGTCCGGTTAGTCCCGTATCGCTGCGGAGATTCTCCCGACCAGCCCTGCGGGAGACTCCATCTCCGGGGCGGCGGCGCTCAGGCCAAGAACCGCGCCGACCAGGCCCGAAATCTCGGCGTGTAGCTCGCACCCAATGAGATGATCTTCAATCAGGCGCTTCTCATACGAGGATACGGCTCCAATTGCGTATGCACCGGTTAGATCGCGAACTTTATCGCAACTCATAGCGCCTCCTGTGCGGGAATCCCGAAATCGGTCCGAAGTCTGAGTAGACCGAGTCGAAGTCTGCTTTTTACCGTGCCAAGCGGTGTACCTGTTTTTTCAGATATCTCTGCATGAGTGAGGCCGCTAAAGTAGGCGAGTTCTATGGCTAACTTTTGTTCCGGCGGTAGAGACTCCATACACGCCACCACGCGCTGGTGGGTCAGCGCGTCGGCGAACCTAGTCGAACAGTTCGGCGGCGTTCCGGTCCACGGCTTCGCCGGGAATAACTTCTGATATTCGTGCCCAGCGCTCACGGGCACGCAACGCATCGATAGAACGTCGATGCACGAGCGTCATGAGCAGGGAGTCGGCACGGCCACGACCACCGTCAATCCGCGCCGATTGTCTCCACAGGGCTAGGAAGGCTTCCTGTACTGCGCCTTCGTCGGCGGCACCATCGGACAGAATTTGGTAGGCAAGTCCGAACGCCCGTATGCCGATCAATGCGTACAGGTCATCGATCGCATCCGTGTCACGGGCGTTCGGACTTGCCGAAAGGCTATCGACCTCTTCGCTACTAATGCGCGCTGGCCCTGTGCGGCCTGCTCCCTAGGGAGAGGCGTTTCCTTCTGGCGTGGCTATTCCTCCAATGTATAGCGGAGGAATAGCCACCTGTGCGTTTTTCCCTTCTGAAGAGAGTCTTGAAAATCGCTGACCGGGAGAATCGCCGACGGGTGGCTCCGGTAGGAGCTGGCCAACTTTCCACCGACCGACACTTCTCTGATGGTTATTCGTACGAAAGGGCAAATCGGATCAGCCAGACGATATTTGGTAGCGTAATTCCAGTTGAACTGATGTGATCCAAACCCGGATGTGGAACGAAATAACATCAGCACGGAGTTAATTACACGACCGATTCGGGGGAGGGGGGGGATTTGAACATGACATCGAAACTGTTCCGGCCGGGGGTGTACTGGCGCAGTCTCTTGCTCGTCGCCGGGGCATCACTGGCGCTAGTCGCTGTGGCCTGCGCATCCGGCGACACTGAGCCGACCGCGGAACCCGCTGCGGCTGCGTCGTTGCCCGCTGATACAGCGGTGCCCGCAGAGACCGACGACGTCATGGTGGACGACGGCGATGCCATGACCGACGGCGTCATGATGGATGACGGCGACGCGATGACAGACGACGCGATGATGGATGACGGACCATCCGTTCAGTCCGCCATCGAAGCGTTTAAACTTGAGAACTTGACGGTCTCGGTCGGCAATGTAATCACCTGGACCAACCAGGACAGCGCCCCTCACACCGTCACCCACGGGACATCACCGGACGTGAATTCCGATCCTGATTTTCAGAGCGGAAACTTGACCCAGGGGCAGTCGTACTTCCACACCTTTACCAACGCGGGAACGTTTGCATACTTCTGCGAGGTTCATCCATCGATTACCGGGACGGTGACCGTTGGGGAAGCTGCGGCATCAATGTGCGTTGCAGATCCCGCCCCCGTCTGAGGGCTTACTCGAAGCCACCGCTCGCCTTGTAGCGCGGGATCGCCTCAACGTAATGGTTGGTGGCGCTTTTAATCATTGCCCGGTGCTGGTCCTTCAGCTCGCCCTTGACGCGCCCCGGCGTGCCCAGCACGAGAGATCCGTCCGGGACCACCATGCTCTCGACCACGGTCGAGTTGGCTCCAACCAGGCAGTCGTTCCCGATCTCGCATCCACCGTTCAACACTGCGCCATTTCCGAGAAGACAGTTGTCGCCGACCTTCGTGGCGTGGCAAACGACGTTGTGGCCGATGGTCGTGTGATTGCCGATTTCGGACGGGTAGTCGGCGTGGAGGACGGAGTTGTCCTGGATGTTGGTGTGGGTGCCGATCTTGATCTTGCCGCTATCAGCGCGGATCACGACCCCGGGCCAGATGCTTGAGTGTGCTCCAACCTCAACGTCGCCAATCAGGTAAGCGGTCTCGCTCACAAAAGCCGTCGGGTGGATCTGCGGCGTCTTGCCGTCAAGCGTCTTGAGCATCCATACCTCGCAGGAAATGTTGATGTGTGTGGGCGCGCCGTAGATGACGCCGCCGGAAAGGATAACGGTACGCAGTCTCTCATGCGTTTGGGGGGGGGAGTATTCATCTGTCATCCCGAGCGAAGCCGACGGATCTGCACAGCGAGACTGATTCTCGAATAGTTCCCGGAATCACTTACGGCGCGATTCTTCTACACGCACACCTCGGGGGTTGCCCGTTTGCCGGGGTTGCTGAACACTGATTTTCTGAAACAGCCCAATTCACCACCGGAGCCTCCTACCCATGCCAGACCTCGATCAACTAATCGGCGCTTCCGGAAAAACCATCTCGGAAGTCATTCAAGCAACAGCGCGCGAGGCCGGTCAGATGGTGCTTGGCCGCTACCATGACCAGGGCCGGGTCGATATCAAGGGGCGCGGTGATGTCGTCTCGGAAGTCGATCACGCCTCGGAAGCGCTGATCTCCTCCCGACTGCTGGCGGAGTTTCCGGACTTTGCTTTTCTTGGCGAAGAGTCGGGTCTGAAGCCCGGCGATGACGAGTGGCAGTGGATCGCAGATCCCATAGACGGTACCCGCAACTTTGTATCGCATCTGCCGAACTGGTGCGTCATGGTGTCGCTGGCCCACAGGGGCGTTCCGGTAGCCGGCGCGACTTACGATCCGCTACGGGACGAGATGTTCTACGGACAGACGGGCCAGGGCACGACGGTCAACGGTGCGCCGGTGTCGGTAAGTGAAAAGTCGACTGTGGCTGATTGCGTGATCGGGCTGGATCTCGGGTACAACGATGAGCTTGCTATGCGCGTGTGGGGCGTCATCGGCGCTGTGTTCCCGGGTATGCAGGCGATCAGAGTTCTGGGATCGACCGGCCTCGGAATGGCATACCTGGCGGCCGGGCGCGTCGATCTCTACTTCTGCGCCGGAGGAAATCCCTGGGACATCGCCAGTGGAGTCGTCTTGATTGAGGGCGCAGGCGGGACCGTGTCAGACCGACACGGCGCAAGTGTCACGATGCCATCCGAAGCGATCATCGGCTCCAGTCCGGAGGCCCACGCCGACTTCATGCGCATCACCGAGCGACTGCCGTTCCGAAAGGATGTTGGCGGGTACGGCTAGATGTGGTCTCGGGACTAACCAGCCCCGAACCCCCTCCTATATCAGGGGGGGGGATGTAGCCTCCTCGCTGGCAGTCGGGAGATCGGGCGCGTCGTGATGGCGCCGCGCCTGATCAACGTAAACCTGACGGCCCAAGACGGTTCTGGATACGGACAGGTTCGGATCCAGAACCGGGTTCAGGAAGACAATGTTGTGTGTCATCGGCGTCCGTCGGTTATGGCTTTGCCCTCTCTCCCCTCCGCGGAAGAGAGTTGGAGTGAGGGGGCGAGGCCGTAGGCCGAGAATCTCGCCCCCGACACCCGCCCTTCGGGAGCCTCAGGGTGGGTTTCTTCGGTAGGGCGTTGGAAGTGGTTACAGGCGTGAAGCAGCCAGATCGTGCTGGTGCAGATCCCTCCGCTTGGATCGGGACGACTTGCAGATCTCCGCTCCCCGTTAAATCCCAGGCTTGAGCTTGTGCCACTCCGTCGCCTGCTCGTAAGCGTGGGCAACCCGTAGCACCGTGCCGTCGCCCATTTGCGGGCCGATCAACTGGAGCCCCACAGGCAACCCTTCCGACATGCCGCCGGGGACCGAAATTGCCGGTAGCCCGGCGATGTTCACCGGGATCGTGCAAACGTCGCTCAGGTACATCGCCACCGGGTCATCCATCTTCTCGCCGGACTTGAAGGCCACAGTTGGCGAGGTCGGCGTGACCAGCGCGTCAAACTTCTCAAAAGTTTGCGCGAACTCCCTGCGAATCAGCGTCCGGACCTGCTGCGCCTTCTTGTAATAGGCGTCGTAGTAACCGGCGGAAAGCGCGTACGCTCCGATCAATATTCGTCGTTTGACCTCTGGCCCGAAGCCTTGCTCCCGGGTCTGGTCCATCACATCCCACGCCGTCGGCACATCGTTCACGGCGTTGCCGTACTTGAATCCGTCGTAGCGGGCCAGGTTTGCGGACGCCTCTGACGGGGCGATGATGTAGTACACCGCAAGCGCCTGATCTGTGAGCGGTAGCGACACCTCTTCCAGCGTCGCGCCAAGCCCCTCAAGGGTCTCGAGAGACTTTTCAAAAGCCGCCTTTACGCCCGGTTCCATGCCGTCTACCAGGTACTCGCGCGGAACGCCCAACTTCATACCGGAGATGTCGCCGGTTAGCGAGCTTGAAAAATCCTGCGCCGGGGCGTCCAGAGACGTCGAGTCTCGCCTGTCGTGGCCGGAGATCACGGAAAGGGTATCGGCGGAGTCACGAACGTCTCGTGCGAACGGCCCGACCTGGTCGAGTGATGACCCGAATGCGATGAGCCCGTAGCGGCTCACAAGTCCGTAAGTCGGCTTCATACCGACGATCCCACACAGTGCGGCGGGCTGTCTAATCGATCCGCCGGTGTCCGACCCCAGTGATATGAAACATTCGCTTGCGGCCACGCCCGCGGCCGGGCCGCCGCTGCTTCCGCCGGGTACACGGTCGATGTCCCAGGGGTTGTTGGTGGCGCCGAACGCTGAGTGCTCGGTGGAGGAGCCCATTGCGAACTCGTCCAAGTTGCCCTTGCCGATGATCACCGCACCTCCGGCACGGAGCTGCTCAACCACGTGGGCATCGTAAGGAGGCGTGTAATTGAGAAGCATCCGGGAGCCGGCCGTTGTGGCGACGCCCTCGGTGGACAGGTTGTCCTTCACCATTACCGGGATACCCGTAAGAGGTCCGCTGACGTTCCCGGCCGAGCGTGCTTCGTCCGCGGCAACGGCAGCCTCAAACGCGCGTTCTCGAGTCACCGTGATGTAGCTGTGGATCTGCGGCTCGACCTGATCTACCCGCGCCAGCACTGCTTCAGTGAGCTCTACGGAAGAGACCGCTCCGGACGACAGAAGCGCCTGTGCCTCGTGTGCCGTGAGACCGGTTAACCCAGTTCCGGAATCGACCCCTGAGTTAACCAAAAATCGGCCGCACCTTCACGTAACCGGCTTCAGAGTCCGGAGCGTTCTCCAAGATGCCCTCGCGTTGAAGCGATTCTGCCGCGGAGTCGTCCCGTAAGACCGTCCGCACCTCCGTCGTGTGACCTGTCGGCTCCACGCCTTCGGTGTCCACCTGCTGCAAAGACTCGAACACCCGCAGGATGCTCGAAAGCTGTCCGCGCATCATCTCAACTTCGTCATCGGATAGTCCGAGACGAGTTAACGCAGCGATGTGTCGAACCTCGTCGGTCGTCAGTTCGTAAGTTACTTCTTCGCTCAAGATCAGTCCATTTCGGGAGACGCATGCCGTGACCGGCCTGCGGTTAATTGGATGGTGCGAATTGGATCGGGTGAAAACCCGACACCGAGTTTAGCAAGCGTTTGGGGCGTTCGGGTGGATCCCGGGCCACGATCACAGCCCAAATGAAAAGGGGCCGATCTTCCGACCGGCCCCTTTTCGATTACCGGAGTTACCGGACTGTTGCGCCTAGTTCTCCCTGCGAATCATGCGATTCGCGGAACGTCCGGCTGAAGGGACGATGAATCCCTCAAGCAGACCGGCAAGGAAGGCGAACGAGAACAGCGCCAACTGACCGACGACCAGGCCAGGACCGCTGCCGGGGAAGGCCAGAAAGTCGATAAAGGTGCTGGTCTCCTGGTCGGACACGATTGGTAGCGAAATGATTCCCGAACCGAACAGGGCGAAAACGCCAAGAGCGAGAACACCACCGACCAGCGGCCTGGCGAGACCGGTGAACAGCAATGCGCCACGTTCAGTCTGCTGGTGCTGGAACGTGACCGTCCGGATCAGGACCACGAACGAGCTACCGATCACGCCCATGATGATGGCGGCCATCGGTACGCTGAGCGATGCGCCAAGGAACAGGATATCTGCGGCGACGGTCCAGATCGTGAGACCCGCGAGCACCAAGTAGAGGATGCCGAGCCCGAGTAGCGGTGATGCGACTCTGCGAAGCACCGTGCGGGACGCAATCATCTCATCCACGTTAGTAGAGAGAGTGTGTGCGATAACCTCACCGTCACGGCCGACGTTCATTTCTCCACGCAGTACACGGTCGATCCACGTCTGGAGATCTTCAAGGACCTCACCGTGGTCTTTTAGCTTGGCGCTTCGGACTCGCGTCTTCAGCTGTTCTATGAGAGCGATAAAAGGCGCTGCTTCTGTCGCCGTACCGTGGTCCGTCGGGGAAGGCGAACCCTCCTGAAAGTCGTAAACCTGGCCAGTTGATTCGGCCATATCGACACCCCCTTGGTTATCGTGATTTGCCCTTTTTTGATCCGGGGCCGGATACCCTGAATTCAGGGCGATATAGGGGAAACCTAGCACCCGGCAGAATATAAGGTCAAGCATGAGATTACGCGGTGTTTAAAAAACTGCCACACGGTACCCGGTGAGCGACTCGTCGCGATACCATCTCTCCTCCCGTTGATTTTTCATTTCACTAGCCGGAATTACCGGAAGTAACGAAGTAGCAGGGGCCGCGACTCAGGCGCGCCTTTAGATGGACTGCCGTGACCGCCGATCAGACACCCGAAAATAATCCGATGGTGCACGCTACCGGACTCGTCAAAAAATTTGGCGACTTCACCGCTGTGGACGGAATCACGTTCGATGTCCACAAGGGCGAGACTTTTGGCATGCTTGGCCCTAATGGAGCGGGCAAGACAAGCACGCTTCGGATGATGAGCGGCCTGTCTCCCGTGACATCGGGTGAGTTGGAAATAGACGGCATTGACGCCACGGCCAACCCCCGCTCCGTCCGAGACGTTATCGGCGTTGTGTCTCAGCACGACGGGTTGGACCCGGACATCAGTGTTCGTGACAACCTCACCGTGTATGGTTTCTACTTTGGGCTGAACCGTGAGATGGCGGGCAAGCGCGCTGATGAGGTTTTAGATTTCTTTGGCCTGAAGGCGCGTGGAGCTGACTCGGTCGACGATCTCTCCGGCGGCATGCGACGTCGCCTGACCATCGCAAGGTCCTTCTTATCACGTCCCCGGCTCGTAATTCTTGACGAACCGACGACGGGACTTGATCCGCACAGTCGAAATCGCGTCTGGGAGCAACTGGCTGTACTCAAGAACTCTGGTGTCACGGTCGTGATGTCCACGCATTACATGGAGGAAGCAGCGATCTTGTGTGATCGGCTTGTCATCATGGACGAGGGCCACATCCTCGCGGCCGGTACGCCGGACGATTTAATCCGGGATCAGGCTGGCGCCGAGGTCGCGCAGATAAGGCCGGAGCCGGGGCAACGCGACTCGGTGCAGCGCCAGTTGAAGGAGAGCGGGCACGAGACGATAGAGATTGGCGCGATTTTCGCGGTCCGCGGGACGAACGGAGAACGGGCGGATCTGTCCAATATCTCCGGCGCACGTATTTCCTACAGGGCGGCGAATCTTGAGGACGTGTTCCTCAGGCTGACCGGAAGGGATCTGGACGATGAATGAATCTCTGGCCAGCCAGCGAGATACGGGCCGGTTCGACTTCCGACTGCGCGGCGTTGTCGGTGTGTGGCTGCGTCACTACACCGCGTTCAAGGGCGGCTGGATGATTGAGATGACGGGCATCATCCTGGAACCCGTGTTCATTCTGGCGGCGGTGGCGTTCGGGATCGGCAAACTCGTCGGCCACGTGGAAACGCGCGACGAAGGTGTTTCGTACGCCGTGTTTGTGGCACCCGGAATAGTTATTGGAAACGCCATGTGGCACTCGTTGTTTGAGTGTTCGTGGGGTGCGTTCAGACGACTTCAAACCAACCGGATATACGACAGCATCCTTGCCGCGCCCGTGTCGATGCGCGAAATAGTGCTAGGCGAGATCGCGTGGGGAGCGACGCGTGCGCTCATGACCACAGCTGCGGTGCTTGCGTTCGCTACTGCGACGGGGCTCGTTGAGTCACCCTGGGCGATCGGCATCCTTGGCGTCGGCATAATGACCGGCTTCATGTTTGGTGGATTTGGACTGATAGCCGCGGCTATAGCGCCTTCCACACATATGCTGACGCTGGTGTTCACTATGGTGGCGACGCCGCTCTTCTTCTTCAGCGGAACATTCTTCCCGATCTCGACGTTGCCGATATGGGCGCAGCCGATAGCCTGGTCATTGCCGCTCTCGCACCCGGTCCGTATAGCGCGGGCGCTGGCGACGGGTGAGCTATACATTGCGCTGCTGTGGTCGCTGCTGTACCTGATCGTGGCCACGCTGATCTTCTTCCCACTCGCCGTCAAACTGCTTCGCCGCCGCCTTCTGGTTTAAAGGCAAGCGAATCTGACGGTGTGGAAACGCTCTGCTTAGAGCTGCCCTGTCTGTTCTCTTCGTACCCGCTCAGCGCGTTCCCGGCGGATGCGCTGCTTCTTGCGGGCGGTATAGGTGATCCAGCCACCACCGCCGAACAGTGCAGCAGTTACCAGGATGAACATCATCGTTCCGGGTATCCCCAGGCTCTCACCACGGACCCGTCGTGCGATCAGGATGGGCGTTTCGACGGTGCCTTCTCCCGCATCGGACTTGACCTCTACCTCAAAGTCCCAGGCACCGCCGTAGTCGATATGAAAGTTTGCGTCGTAGAACTGGCGTTGTGTCGGAATGTTGAGGGCGGGACTGAACTGGGCTTCTCCCTCTCCCTGACTATGGCGGGCGGTGATGCGTATGCGGGCGTCCTCTACCGGATCGCCCGTCTCCAGCAGATCGACTGTTATCGTCACGTGAAGCTGTCCAACCACAGGTTGGAGCGGGAGAATTCTCACTCCTATCACGAAGGGGCCATCCACCGCCGAGAATATCTCTGTGCCATCCTCGTGCGCTCTAACAGTCGGGAGGCCTGATCCTCCCTGAACTGCGTTCAGAATCAGCAGAGACAGTAGCGCGAGCGAAGCCGCCAGAGTGGAGCGCAGGAGTGGTCGGCGGGACGAGGTGTTGAATGTCACGCGGATATTCTAGGGCTGCTGACGGCCGTTCGGGACGATGTTCGCGCTTCAGGTGCTCTTGAATTACTGCGCCTGACGCGAAAAACCGCCGACCGTAGGAGTATCGGGCGACGGTTTTCTGTCCTCCCTTTAAAGGGAGAACCCTG
>CAUZRH010000024.1:0-11743 GCA_963582115.1 Dehalococcoidia bacterium | reverse complement strand
GCCATAGGCCGAGAAGCCTGGAAATCGCTTGGCTGAATCCCGGCCCTTCGAAAACCTCAGGGCAGGACTAATTAGACCCAGGCGTGTTGGGCTTCAGATAGTCGTTCGGACCTCTGACTCCAGCCCTCGCATGTAGTTCAGGCTTCGGGTATCCATCTCAAACTGGTCCCCTACCCGGCCGCCTTCTATGGCGACGTAACCGTCGTATCCCGCCTGCACCATCGCCGTCATCAGATAGCGATAGTCCATCTCACCGTCTGCCAGCGAGACCTTCCACGCTATCGACCGCTCGTCCTCAGGGTGGTTCACGCGGACGACGTTTTTGCAGTGCCAGTAGACACAAATATCGGCCAGGTTATTGACGTTATCTTCCGGCGTTTCTTCCGCCTCGTGGTAAGCCCATGCGACGTTTCCGATGTCCGGGTTGATGCCGAAGTTTGGCCGATCCACCAAATCGTTTAGCAGTCGCGCCGACCAAGAGTTGTCGACCGGAGAGGCGTGGTGCATCTCGATTGCGACCGTGATCCCGCGCTCCGCCGCGACATCACATACCGGGCGTATCGAATCGGCAACGCGTTCGTACAGATATACAGACGCGTCCCGGGACGAATCCTGGGAATGGGTCATCCCGGTCGGCTCGAACCCCTTGGGCAGATAGCGCTGCGGTGCCATCAGGTTGCCTACCACCAGAGAAGATCCGACGGACTGAGCGTAATCAACGCTTTTACTCAGTACGCCCAGATTCCGGAAGGCGGACTTCGCTTCGATCAGCGACCCGCCCGCCCGTACCGCGGCTATCGGTAAGCCGTATCCCTCAAGCCTGTCCTTGAACCCGACCACACCGGCATCGCCGTACAGAAGGCCAAGAGTGTTTGCGCCCACCTCCAGCCCGTCATACCCGGCATTGTTGACCAATCGAAGCCATGCGTCGGTGAAGTGTTCCGGGCGTGCGCTCCATGTGCTGTGGACGTCCGGAAACGCGGCCTGTCGACGATTGGCGTAGCAGTACTTCATTGGACCGAATACTCCCTGGAAACACGTTGGGGCGGGCCGAAGCCCGCCCCGCCTGAGCAGTTCAATTAGCCGGGGGCGTTTAGCCCCGTCCGGCGTCGATGTCAGCCATCACACCCTTGGCGTACTCCACGCTTCGTCCGTCAGCGCGCCACTGGTCCCCGGCCCATGCACCCTCGATGGCCATGTAGCCACCGTAGTTCGCTTCCACCATAGCCGTAATGGCGTAACGGTAGTCGATCTCACCGTCCGGGATGGCGACACGGAGGAATACCGAGCGCTCGTTCTCCGGGTGATTGACCCGGAACAGGTTCTTGCAGTGCCAGTAGACCGAGATCGGTGCTACGGACTTGATGTGCTCATCGGTGGTCTCTTCCGGCTCGTCGTACGTCCAGTAGACATTTCCGAGGTCCGGGTTGATGCCAAAGTTGTCACGGTCGACCAGATCATTGATTAGGTGCGCCGACCATGAGTTGTCGACGATCGAGTTCTGGTGAACTTCTACTGAAACCGTGACGCCCTTGTCGGCCGCAGCGTCGGTTGCGCCCTGAAGTTCCTGCGCCAGTCGCTCGTAGTCGTAAATCATTGCGTCACGGCTTGAGTCCTGCGACCGGTACCAACCGGAGCCGCTTCCGGGCTTGCCGGGGTAGCGTATCGGAGCGCTCAGCGCGCCATTGATGACATCTGCACCCACTGCTCCTGCGGTGTCGACCATTCTGTGCAGTCGATCGCGGTTGTCCTTGAAGCCCTTGGCAGCGGTCAGCGATCCACCGGCACGAATGACCAGCGCCGGGACGCCGTGGCCCGCGAGTCGCTTGCCAAAGTCTTTTACCTTCGCTTCGGACCCAAGCCCCTCAAGCGCCTGGAATCCGATCTCCATGCCGTCCATGCCGATGTCCTGGCACTTGTCCAGGAACTTGTCGGTGTAGTCCTCGGCCGATACATCCCAGTTGGGCTGGCTGGCCGGGTAGAGCGCATGGCGGCGGTTTGCGTAGACGAACTTCATCGGTGGGACCTTCTATGCCGAATAACCGGTCGTGAGATTTATGTCCTGCTATCGCAGGGTCAAGTTAGCTTCCCGTAATCGGCGCGGAGTCTAGCACAGGGAGGGCCAAAATCAGTGGAGCGATTCCCACGGCCCACTCACAAATATTCCAAGGTTGCGACTGTATGATGTGCTGCTTAAAAATAGCTGCAGCGCCGATGACGATCACCGCATTCCCGGGTGTAATCTCGAAGATGCCTCCGCCTCATCCCGACACCTACTCGACGCAGTAATTCCCATGAAACAACTCTCTGCTTCGATAATCCGGAAACCAGTCACCCCACAGGAGACCCGCCCGCATGAAAATCACCGACATCAAAGTCTGGCCAACTCGCGTGGCAGAAAGCCGGTCCTGGATATTCGTTGAGGTCAACACGGACGAAGGCATCACCGGTTTCGGTGAGGCGACCAACTCCGGCGGCGGCGGCGTAATCATGGTCGCCCGTATGGTCGAACTGGTTCGCGAGACCGTGCAGGGCGCGGATTTCGCGGAAGGGCTAATCGGCCAGAACGCGAACGAGATCGAACGTATCTGGCAGAACCTGTATCGTCGATTCACCACGCTAGGCCCCCGAGGGCTTGTCACGTCAGTGATCAGCGGCATCGATATGGCGCTGTGGGACATCAAGGGCAAGGCGCTGGGTGTTCCGGTGTACGAGCTGCTTGGCGGCAAGGTCCGGGACAGCATTCAGCTGTACACACACGTCGCCCGACAGGACGATCCGGCCACCGCAGCGCAGCACGCTCGTGAACTGGTCGACATGGGGCACACCGCCCTCAAGACCGATCCCTTCTTCGAAATGCAGCCAAGACATCGTCGCTACATGGACGGCCGGATTTCCGCCGCCGGTGCAGCCCACGGGGTCGACGTTATGACAGCCATCCGGGAAGAGGTGGGGCCTTCGATCGACCTTATGGTCGACGCCCACGGCAACTTCAACGTGCCGACCGCAATCGATCTCTGCAACCGCATGAAACACGTAAACCTGAACTGGTTCGAAGAGCCGGTCCAGCCCGAGAGCATCAACGCACTACGACAGGTCAAGAACGGGACCGACGTCCCGTTGTGTGTTGGCGAACGCCTCTACACGCGCTTCGATTTCGTCGATGTGCTGTCCGAGGGACTCGTGAACTACGTCATGCCGGACATATGCTGGACCGGCGGCATCTCAGAGATGCGCAAGATCGCCACACTGGCGGAGGCCTACTACGTGCCGATCAGCCCGCATGACGCACTTGGGACGCTAAACGTGGTGGGAGGTGCGCACGTGATGATGGCAACGCCAAACTTCTACCGGCTAGAGACGGGGCCGTCCACAGCGGACATCTACAACAAGGTTCTAAAGGAGCCGATCGAGTTCGTAGGCGACCAGTTCACACTCCCCGATAAGCCGGGACTCGGGGTGGAGTTGGACACTGAGTACATGGCAGCGCACCCGGACCCTCACTGGGCCCAGGCGGGTGGCCGTAACTAGCCGTTCGGCCACGGCACCGACCCCGACGACGACGGGGTTTGGCCCCGTGGAGCGCAAGCGTGGGATAGTCCTGGTAACGGCGGCCACCTTCTTTTTCTGGGTGTCGCTCTACCTGTACGTCCCGTTCCTCCCGATCCGCGCACAGGATCTTGGCGCAAGCAACACGATGGTCGGTGCGGTCATCGCCGCATACGCAATCGCCCAGATCGCGCTACGCATACCCATAGGTGTCGCTTCTGACGTCCTTGGCCGGCGGAAGCCATTCGCTCTGATTGCCATTGCCTCGGCGATCCTTGGGGCCCTGTGGCTTGGAGCGGCTCCCAATCCTATCAATATGTTCTTTGGCCGGGCTGTCACGGGGATTGCCGGGGCCGGCTGGGTCGCACTCAGCATCCTGTACGCCTCCTACTTCACCTCACGTGGAATTGCGGCGGCTATGTCGCGGATCATTGCCGTCAACGGCATAGCGCTGGTGCTGGCGACGCTCATTGGCGGCTGGATTTCGGAGGTCATGACGCCGACAGCGGCCTTCTACTCAGCAGTGTTGGTCGGCGTCATCAGTCTCGTCTTGCTTGCTATGGCTCCAGAGCCGCCAAAGACCGACAGCGGTGGTTACTCACGCTCAACCTTCTTGTCGATCATCACTGCGCCCCAGCTTGTCCTGGTCTCAGCGATCGCTGTCTTCGCACATTTCACCATGTTCGCTACCAGCTTTACCTTCATCCCTATCTTCGCGCGGGAGCTGGGCGGTACCGAATCCCAGATCGGTTACGTGACCACAGCAATGTTCGCCGGAGGGGTAACAGGAACTATCGGCGCGCCTTTCATCGTGCGTAGGATCGGATACCAGTTCACGATCTTCTTCGGTGCTCTGCTGGTCGCCGCGTCCGTGGTCGTTGTCCCAAGCATGGACACGATATTCGGGGTGGGAGTCTCACAGGCAGTCGGGGGATTTGGCAGAGGAATAGAGGCGTCGCTCCTCATGACGCTTGCGGTACTGGCGGTCGCGCCTTCATTGCGCGCAACTGCGATGGGAGTTCACCAGGCGCTGTACGCCATAGGTATGATCTCTGGACCGATAGTTGCAGGTCTTGTCGCAGACAAGGTCAGCATCGACGCCGTATTCTACGTCTCAACTGCGGTGGCCATTGCTGGCGGATCGCTTGTCTTCCTGAGGCGTATCCCGCAAACAACGGAGTGAAATGACCGCTATACCCGGAAGCACTTCGACCCTGACCGGGGCCATACCAGGGCTGTCGGACTCCGAGGCCCGGCGCGGGATTATTACCGTCACTGTGGCGACGATTTTCCTGTATCTGTCGCTCTACCTCTACGTGCCGTTCCTGCCACTGCGCGCAGCAGAACTTGGCGCAAGTAACACGATGATCGGTCTGGTCATCGCCGGCTTCGCCGTGGGCCAGGTCGTTCTCAGGTTGCCTATCGGTATCGGCGCAGACCTAATCGGCCGCCGCAAACCGTTCGCAGTGGGATCGTTGGTGCTGGCGACGGTCGGCGGCCTTGGATTGGCGGTTGCTCCAAACACCGAGATGCTGTTCGCTGCACGACTGCTAACCGGTGCATCCGTTGCGGGATGGGTGGCGATCACGGTCCTGTTTTCCTCGTACTACCGACCCTATGACACGGCAAAAGCCATGTCCCGGATCATGACGATATGGGCCCTCGGACTGGTGCTAGGGACGCTTGCAGGTGGCGTTGTTGCTGAACTGTTCGGCACCGAGGCGACGTTCTGGGGATCGGTGTTGGCCGGGGCCATCGGCACGGTCCTAATCCTGTCGGCTCCTGAACCACGGCCTGAGCGTGCTGAACGTTACGGCTTCGAGACCGTCAAACGTGTGGCATCTTCAGGACTACTGCTGCGACTTGCGGTGATCGGCATCGGCGTACAGTTCATCGCCTTTGCCACCTACTTCGCCTTTGTCCCCGTATACGCCGAGAGCATCGGGGCGTCGCTATCGACCATCGGCTACATCACCACCTTCACGCTGGGAGGAGCGGTGGTTGGCACGCTGATAACGCCGATGATTGTTGGCCGGGTCGGATATCGGGTCGCAGTGACCGGGTCGCTGGTGGTGGTTGGCATCGCCACCGCCGCCGTAACTCTTGCTGACAGCCCGGCGCCGCTATTCATCACGCAGGGCATCGCCGGCCTAGGCCACGGCGTACTTTCGGCGACGCTTATGGCACTGGCCGCTATGACCGCAATCCCAAGACTACGCGCCACAGCGATGGGCTTCTATCAGTCTATGTACGGGGTCGGTGTACTGGCCGGGCCGCTGATATCGGGCCTCGTGGCGGATGGCCCCGGCCTGGACAGCGTTTTCTTCGTATCGGCGGTCGTAGCAGCCGGGGCGGCGTTGCTGGCGCTTGCTACACGCATGCCTTCGACAACTTCGTAATCTGGTGCCAACTCCGTAATCCGATTCATAACGAGGTTCTGAAAAACAAGATCCATTAATCCTCAGGGTGCGTCAGTCCTGGAACACTGGCTGCATCCACGCCTTCTCGCCGTTTGATGCGTAAACCGTGGCGCGAACGTAGTCGTCTATTCGGGAGATCGTGAACCGGGCTGACTCGCCGGATGTCGTCCAAAGCTCACGACCGTTGGGGCCAGTGAACTCGACGGTGTACTTGAGCTGGAGTTCGTTATTCGGCTCTATCTCCATCACGATCTCCCGACCACGAATCTCTAGTTCGGCAAGCGTTACGCCTGTCGATGCGTAAAAATCGCCCCGCTCCATCGAATCCAACAGCGAGGCGTCAGACAGACCATCGGCTCGGACAGATATCCATCCCCGCCCGGGGTTAGATCTGCGCGGTCCGAACTCGCCCTGGAAGTGATGTGCGTCGTCGGTCGCGACGCCATATATGCGCTGACCGGAGACCAGCACGCGATCCCATATCGACTCAGCGCTGGGACTGCCGCCTCCACCCTGGTTGTTCACGCCGGGATGTCCGTTGAATACCTCCATCGCCCATGCGCCTTCTGTGGCGATGATGTCGCGGTCGTTGTAAGTCCATCGAAAGTTCGGGTGGTTGAGTGTGGCAAGGCCTCCGGCGTCCCTAATACCGTCGATATTGGCCTGAATTGTCTCCACCAGAGTGTCGCCTTCTCGTGGCCCCACCAACTCTCGCGTACCGATGCCCCCAAGGTGTATCGGTGCTTCGCCAAAAGCAGCAGTGACCTCTTCACCGGGGAGCAGATACGGCCAGTGAGACCGCTCCTCATCCGTGCCATCGAGGATGGTGTGATGGTTGTGATCTGAGAGCACCAGAAAGTGGTACCCGTGCTCGTGGTACCACTCCGAGACATGCTCCGGGGGCGTGTCCCCGGGACCGCGCTCGCTAGCGGAGGTATGTGTATGGAGGTTGCCCTTGAACCAGTTCGTATTTGGCATCGGGCAATCCTATCAGTGCCAGAAACAGAATCGGGTGGGGCTTCGCCTTAAAATCAACGCACATCATTTGACAGTGGGGACGCTCCACCTGAGACTCCGCCCACTTGCATCTAAATACATTCCCTAAATAAATTCAGGGAAAGGCGGTGACGATTGACCGGATATGCCACACAGCCCGATACAGGCCGATCATTACTTCCGGGATTCTGGGATGTCGGAGCATCCATCCATGCCGAGATCGAAGGTCTAAGCGACGAGCAGCTTGACTGGACGTCTGACCAGTTTGATTGGGCCGAATGGAGTGCCCGACGGCAGACAAGTCACATGGCATCGATGCTGTACCGCTGGGTCATCCTGCGCTGGGGCGACCAGCTTTTTCCCGGCGGGTCAGGGCTGAGTGAGTCTCAAATCACGGCACTTGCGGCGTCCCGGACGGACAGGGCGCTGGACGAAGACCTGTTCAAGGACATCGACGACATTACGCGCGCGCTGGACAACGCGCTGGCACTGGTCCACGCAGCACTCGATGGACACACGGTCGATCAAGCACGCAGCATAACTATCGAGGCGGAGCAAGGACCACACTGGGACTTGATGATCCACGCCCACCCTACCGGGATTGATCGCAATAAAGAGACAGGAATCTCTGTCTTGACGATGGAGGGCACTTTCCGTCACATGTACTACGAGCTGATCACGCATCTATTCAACATCCAGCGTCTCAAGCGGGCGCAGGGTCTGGAAGCAGTTATCGATCTTCCGAAAGTTGGCTACTACACGCTGGACGGATGGGACATTTCAGAGGCTTAGCAATATTCCCTCTCCCAACGGGAGAGAGCCAGGGTGAGGGAGAGCCCTCGTCCTACGAGACCCCTGATAGTTGAAGTTCAAAAACCTTCACAATACGACGGAGACAACCTTGGCAGACAAAAGAAAAGTACTGATCACCGGCGGGGCCGGATACCTGGCTGGCATGCTGTGCGAAGGGCTCTCCGACCAGTTCGACTTCTCGCTGGTTGATGCGATAGACAAGCGTGATGGTGATCCCCGCCCCGACGTCATCGTGCGGGATTTGATCGACCCGGATATGACGAAATACGCAGACCTGTTTCAGGGCGTCGATACTGTCATACATCTCGCCTACAAAAATCCCGGAGGCATGTTCGGCAATGCCGTACCGCCACTAGAGCGATTTCCGATCGAGATGCAAAACATCTTGATGGCTTTTAACGTGATGACATGTGCGCATCTCGCCGGGGTCCGTCGGGTGCTGATTGCTACCTCTAATTCGGTAACCAGCTGGACGGAACAGAACCGTATACACCCGCGCTTACAGGACATCATCCACCCGGACGATGCTCCCTTCCCCGCCTCCTTCTACGGCTGGGCCAAACTGTCATACGAGCAACTCGCGTTCCTATTCGCCAACGGCGACGTGGGCCGCAAGATGGATATCGTGTCGATGCGTATCGGAGCGCCACGTCCGCTGGAGCTGGCCGACTACGGGGACGACATGAACCGTTTCAAGCGCGACCTTGGCGCTTACGTCAGCCCGCGGGACTGGCGACACTTCGTGACTCAGGCAATCGAGACCGAGGACATCACCAACTCGGACGGTGTGCCGTTCATAATCGGATACGTAGTTAGCGAGAACACCCGTCGGTTTATGTCGATTGAGAACACGCGGCGCGTCCTCAACTACAAACCGCAGGACGATGCCGAGGTGATCTGGGCGGAGGACATCCGACAGGCGTTGGCGGGAGAGAACCCGCAACCGGGACGGGTAGGCCCCGGACGAGCGGGCGGCGCGTCCACCAGAGGCAAGTAAGAGCGCCCCCTGAGGGTGGAAACTTACCCAGAGGTCTCATCAACCCACCCTGAGGCTCTCGAAGGGCGGGTGTGTCTAGAGCCAACGGTCATTTTCGTGGCGACGGCCCCTTGCAGTAGTCCGATGACCCGGGACAAAGACCTAGTCTACGGAAAACCAGGAGAGCCTTCGCACCGGCTCAGGATGACGACAGTACGTCGACTGCCTTACTGAACTGCTAAACCAGCCCGGCCGTCTGCATCGCAGCTCGAATGACGTCACGATCGGCGTCCGACACCGGCAGATTAGGCAATCGCGGTGCCCCGCCATCGTAGTCAAGAATGTCCAACGCCGCTTTGATACCTGCGGGGCCGCGGCCTAGGATCTGGTGGTCGGCCTCAAGAACTCGGGCCTGGATCGACTGCGCTGTCGCAAGATCTCCGTCCAACACGCTTGAGATGATCTGAAGGCACTCGGTCGGGGCGATATTTCCGAACATGAGGCACGCACCGTTTGCGCCAACGGCGCTCATGGCAAGTAATAGCACTCCGTTGCCGAGCCAGAATGGCTTGTCCGTCGTTACAAAGTTGCGGACACGCGCCTCAAACCGGACGTTCCCAGAAGCGATATAGCCAAAAACGTTGTCCAGATCCACCAGGTCGCCAATGACCTCTGGTGCCGCGCCTACCGGAGCGTCGCCCCCTGCGAAACTCCCGGGTGCCATCTGATGAATGATTACCACCGGCGCAGGCACACGTGGCACTACTTGCTTGAAGTAGTCGGTCACGTTAGAGGCAAGCCGGGGGATACGGATTCGGATCATCTCAGCCCCGGCCGTGACCAGATCTTCGGACAGGCGAATCGTCTCCGTTATAGACGAGCTATCAACGCCACCTACGATGAACTTCTGCCCGCCACGGGCGGCGTTCACGGTCCGAACTATCTCAAGCCGTTCGACCTCGGACAGAAACTGCTCTTCGCCGTTTTCGGAGTTCAGTACGAACCCGGACAGCGGGGTCTTCAACCATTTTTCAACGTTGCGCTCGATGGCGGTATGGTCGACCGAATCATCGGCCCTGAACGGCGTGGGGCTTGGGGCGACAACGATGGGGTTGGTGCTTGGTATAGGCATGAAGTGATTTTATGCGGAAGGCCGGTCGATGCGCGTTGTTGTACAACCCGCTCCTTAGAGAGCCTCATGGCGCTAGAGTCCGACCCACGGTGCTTGCGTGATTAACTCAGGGCACGCGCATCCTGTTGGCGAACGTGAACCTAGTCGTAAATCGGCAACTTGCCCTGGACGAGTTTTTCCTCACCTACATGCTTCCGGATCTTCTCCCAGCCCTCGTAGTCCCACTCTGCCATAAAGGTCACGGCGTAGCCCTGACGACCCATACGGGCGGTCCGGCCGATTCGGTGGACGTACTCTTCAACATTGTCCGGCATGTCGTAATTAACGACATGCGTAATCTCAGGAATGTCGATCCCTCTGGCGGCGACGTTGGTCGAGACAAGGATCGCTAATTCGCCGTCCCGGAACATCCCCATCGCCTGGTTCCGCTCCCCCTGTGATAGCCCGCCATGAAGGCCCATTGCTCCAAACCCACGCGACTTGAGTGCTCGAGCAAGCCGGTCGACACCTATCTGTGTCCGGCGGAACACCAACATCCGATAATTGCCGGTGACGTCATCTAGAACAAGACCGAGCGCCGTCTGCTTGTCGCGTTCCGCAACCTCGAAATAGATCTGGTCTACTTCGTCAACGGTCTGAATCTCGGAACCAAGTTGTATCCACATCGGGTCATCCTGGTATCGCCGAATCAGTCGCTTTACGAAGCCCGGGACCGTGGCCGAGAACAGAAGCGTCTGGCGTGATCGCGGTGTGTGTCGGAGGATGAACTCCATGTCTTCGGCAAACCCGATATCCAGCATCTCGTCCGCTTCGTCCAGCACGGCGACACGGACATTCTGGAGGTCCAGGGTTCCGCGACCCATGTGGTCCATGACCCGGCCGGGCGTTCCGACGACGACGTTGACGCCCCGTTTAAGTGCAGCGAGTTGCCGATTGATCGGCTGTCCGCCATAAACTGCACAGACAGTGATGCCGCGGTACTTGCCGATACGCTCAACCTCTCGCGCCACCTGCATCGCAAGTTCACGTGTAGGGACGAGAACTATCGCCTGAACATCCCGGCTGTACGGGTCCACCCGTTCAACGATCGGGATGCTGAATGCTGCGGTTTTTCCTGAGCCCGTTATCGCCTGTCCTACGAGGTCTCGACCCTCAAGACAACCCGGAACGGCCTCCAACTGGATCGGCGATGGGGTTTCGTATCCCATCTCCGCCAGTGCCTTAGCTACGGGACCAGAGACATCAATGTCGCCGAACTTCCCGCGCTCGGGGCCGTCGTACGAACTTAGACCACTGCCTTCGTTCTGCAATGGAGCGCGTTCGGATGCCGGGCTGGAGACCTGTGATGGACTGGGGGCTTGAGATTCGCTATTTGAGTTCCCTGAAGAACGAGAAGAATGATCTGATCCAACCGAAGGTCGACGCCCCCGACCACCACGCCTGCGATTTCCTGAGTTATCTGGGTTACCTAGGGCCTTAGGGGCGTCTGGCGTGTCGTTGCTCCGGGGCTCCTCGCGCTCAACACGTCGTTCACGCGGCTTGCTTTCGGAGCCCTCTGCCCGGCCGGGAAGACGTCGGCGTCCCCGGCGGGGTTCGCGCTCTGAGCTGGGTGGAGATTCTGGGGTTTCCGATTCCTTGACCACAACTTCGGGTGTCACAGCTTCGGGAGCGTCATTTTGCCGCGATTCGCCCAGTGGTCGACGGTTACGCCCTGAGCGGGAGCCCCGTCCCAGGCTCTCGGCATTGTCGCCGTCGCCTGTGGTTTTGCCAGAAAGTCGCCGACGCGCCGGCACGCCCGATGCGCCATCTGGGCGTGCGCGTCGGGGTCGCTCCGCGCCAGAGCTATCGCTCTGGTTG
>CAUZRH010000023.1:0-11774 GCA_963582115.1 Dehalococcoidia bacterium | reverse complement strand
TGGTGGTATGCATTAGCGAGGGCGTGCCGGTGCAGGACATGGTGACCACACTGGCGTATTTGGAAGACAAGCCGACTCGCTTGCTGGGACCGAACTGCCCAGGGCTGATTCACCCCGGAACAAAGGCGAAGGTAGGCATCATCCCCGGCAGCATCATGAGCGAGGGCCGTGTGGGTGTGGTGTCTCGAAGTGGGACGCTGACCTACGAGGCGGTTGTGCAGCTAACCGAACTGGGGATCGGACAGTCGACCTGTGTCGGCATCGGCGGAGACCCACTTCACGGCACCACCTTTGTGGACGTGCTTGAAATGTTTGAGAACGACGACGAGACTGACGCCATTGTGATGATCGGCGAGATCGGCGGGACGAAAGAACAGCAAGCCGCCGAGTACATCAAAAGCCACGTCACGAAACCGGTTGTCGGGGCGATCGTCGGTCAAACGGCACCTCCCGGGAAGCGCATGGGACACGCCGGCGCAATTATCACGGGTAAGGCGGCTCTGGCCTCCGAAAAGATCCGTGTGCTGAAAGAGGCCGGAGTGCATGTGGCTGATTCACCGGCGGTGATCGGCGCAAAGATGGCAGAGGTCCTGGGGCGGTAGGTATTGAGATGGTCGCGTGCGATGAGTAATCCTGAGCCCGTGACGAAGGATCTCGCCACATTGCGCTCCATCACGATGTGATTGCACGAAAACACCCTCACCCCAACCCTCTCAGGGAATGGAACACAGACCCGGATTCATCTCTGTTGGTTCCACGTTCTAGGAAGTCCAACGTGGCGGGGATGCGCCCCGTATTTCCAAAGTTCCGGCGTCGAAATAAGTCTCGGAGTTGATGCGGTCCAACACGGTGCAAAGGGCGTCTGCTGTATCTCGCCCAGCCGTCAGGGCAGATAAAGGACCGCCACTCTCGCGAAGGTCTTGCACTTCTTCAGACTCAGCGAAAGCAGAATCGAAGTGGCATCACCGCCGCTGCCAAGGCTTGAAAAAACCGTATCCGAGTCCATATCCGACGAACCGAGTCACCAGCCACACACCTGCCTCAGCCCAACCGAGAGAAAAAATAAAGGTCACACATATTACGAAGCCCACAAATGGCATCACGCCAATTCTGTAGTTCGGCGGCGGTGTAAGCGCTCCCTGATTCTCCTGCTATGCCCTACGGATTAACTTGGTCGGCGCGCCCGCCCCTGCTCACTCCGTATCGGAACAGGAACAGGTGTGGGACTCGGTCCCATCAGTTCTCTCAGTCGGTCAAGGAGTTGAGAGATTTTTTGTTTGAGCAACGTGATTTGCGCCTTTTGAATTGGTTCTTAATTGAAATCAGGCCAAGGTAGCTGATCGTTTTCTTGTTTCCAAATCAACCGGGACCGCCCTTGAGAAGTCCCCGGCCAAGAGTGCTTTGACGATACGACTACATCCCTCGACGTCGACATCGTTGTCCCATGACTTTTGCAGGACGATTCCCATGAACATCGCTCCTATGACCCGCGGGACCAGCTCCGGGTCAAGGTCTTCGTTGATCTCGCAGCGCCTCTGGCCTTCCTGGATAACCCCGATCATGACGGGAAGCCAGAGGTCCATCTCCTGCATCTGAAGTTCGTAAATCCGTGGATTCGTCATCGCCTCGGACCACAGTTGAACCGCCAGCCGATAGCCGTCACGGGCCTCTGGATCGGCCACCTTTCCATAAATTCCGTCGGCAATATCGACCAACGTCGCCACCGGACCGTTCAGGTCAATGGACTCGTTCAACATCGTGGTTTCTTGATTTATAGATCGCTCATACATCGCCGCAACGATGTCCTCTTTACTGGAGAAGTATCGGTAAAGCGCGCCCTTGCTCATCTCGGCTTCTGTGGAAATCCCGTCCATGGTTGTCTGGTGAAATCCATCTCTTGAGAAACGCCGAACGGCCGCATCCACGATCTGGTTGCGGCGCTCTTCCAGGTGCTGCTCTGAAACTTTTGGAGACATGTAAACCTGTTGGGCGGTGTTGTGAGTTACTGAATTAATAAAACTGACCCGTCGGTCATCTTTACTGGATCATATGATGAATCGCATCTCCGGAAGATGCAACACGTCGGTTCCGTGGGTGGAATTCGCGGCGTAATTCAGAGATTTTTGGGTGTTCACCGCGTATCAGTTGGCACGGCCTCGCGGTATGATTAGTAATCGTGGTGCAACTTGCGCCGCTCGACCGGGGTCCAGTTCTGCCGATGGATTCGCCAACGGAGTTGCCGGGCACATAACGCAGTTTCGGAAATGAAGTGATCTGGGGGTAACGCCCAAAGTCACACCCGAACGATTCGGACCCTTCACCAAATCAATCAAAATGCCCGCCATCTGTCCGCGGTCTAACGCGAACCTCAGCACGACGGCGCAGAAGACATAGAGAACAAATAGATGCTCTTTGCCAATAAATTAGCCATGTCCTACGGGACGCAGGAGTTATTCTCCAATGTGACGTTTGTCATTGGAGAGAACGACCGCGTCGGGATCGTCGGGCCAAACGGGGCCGGTAAGTCGACCCTTCTTCGACTCATTTCCGGGCAGGAGATCCCCGAGGCGGGATCTGTTGGACACCGAAACGGCGAGATGGGCTTCTTGAAGCAGGAGGCCGACCTGACACCTGACTTCACTCTGGTGGACGAGCTGTGGAAGGCGTTCCCGGAAGCCCTCAAGATTCGACATCGCATCGAAGAGGTCGGAAATATGCTCGAGACCGGCGAGGGCGACGTCATGGAGCTCGTCGATGAGCAGACGACGTTGTATGAGCGTTACGAGCTTCTCGACGGCTACCGTATCGAGGCACGTATAGGCAGGGTCCTGGACGGGCTGGGCTTTGAGCGGCCGGACTGGGACAAGATGTGCGCCGACTTTTCCGGTGGCTGGCAGATGCGTGTCGCACTCGCAAAAATCCTGGCGTCGGTCCCCGAACACGCCCTCCTGGACGAACCCACAAACCACCTGGACGCCGATGCACGTGACTGGTTGGCAACGTATCTAAAGGACTATCCGGGTGCGGTGGTAATAGTCACTCACGATGGCGAGTTCATGGACAAGATTGTCTCCAAGGTCCTGGAGATTGACCGGGGAGAGGTGACGCCTTTCGCCGGTAATTTCACTGCATACCTGGCCGAGAAGAAGGCCCGCAGCGAGTCACGTGAACGCGCCCGCCTGCGCCAGAGACGTGAGATTACGCGACAGCGTCGGTTCATCGAGCGGTTCCGATCCAAGGCGACCAAGGCCGCACAGGTCAGGAGCCGTGAGGCGGCGCTCGAAAAAATGGACGTGATCGAGACGGTTCGAAAGGCCCCTGAGGTACGTTTCGCACTTCAGGCCAATGGCCGTACCGAACGAGAAGTCCTCAAGATGCGGGGCGTCGCAAAGGCGTTCGGCGATGAACAGGTGCTTCTGGGCGTCAATCTTGATATCGAGCGCGGCCACAAAATCTGTCTGGTAGGCGAGAACGGCGGCGGCAAGAGCACGCTGCTACGCATTGCGGTGGGCTCTCTGGACGCAGACGAGGGAACTATCGAGTGGGCAGAACGTGCCCGCCCCGGTTACTACGACCAGCACCAAGACGAGGCTCTGGACCCGAACCGGTCAGTCCTAGAAGAGGTCCGTGACGGCTCTAACGGCGCACCAGACGTTCGACTTCGGGCGATCCTCGGGCAGTTCTTGTTTGGCGGCGACGATGTGTTCAAGCCGGTGAAGGTTCTGTCCGGTGGCGAGCGGTCCCGCGTGGCGCTGGCAAAGTTTCTGATTCAGCCGACCAATGTTCTCCTCCTCGACGAACCGACCAACCATCTTGACCGCACTACTCGCGCCCGGCTGATCGAGGCGCTGGCGGGATACGACGGTACGATCATCTGCGCCAGCCACGACCCGGGCATCGTCGAAGGAATTGCGACGCACGTGTACGAGGTCAAGGACGGCGAAGCGACCGAGATCCTGGATAAGCGTAAGGTCGATTCGATCGGCGACGATGGCCCGAAGACGGCTCGTCAGCGACGCGAGGCAAAAGAGGCCAGAGAAGCAGCAAACACCCGCTAACCCCATGCCCCATGCTGGGGGGCTTATTGGGGGTGGGGTTGTTGGTGCTATCGGGGTCTGCGCGATGTGCGTTGTTTTAGCGTCGACGCTACTGATGTCGGCCTGACTCACCCATTGTCATCCTGATCACGTGTACACAAAAATACCGCTTAGGTTCGTTCTTACAGCGACTCTGATTGGATAATTCCCAGAATGCGACTTTGAAGAGGCCTGCCTAGGTGGGCATAGTCGGACGATAGGTAGAGCTCCCCTCGGTCGCTTCCGTTTTACATGACGTGGCCTCTACCGGAGATGTTCAGTCCTTCGTGCGGTGTGCGTGAGCATCTCCCGTTATCGCCGGGTGCTGCCAACGTGAATCGAAGACTTGAAATCACGCGCACACCGCCATGTTCGGGTATCTTCTTGGTCGACGGACCACGCATGTACGCGCCTGAGACGTCTTCAACTCAACACTGCAAACAATAGTCCAACGTCTCGACCACTCTCACGTCGGGCACAAACGCTCTGCGGAAGGACGACTCCTCATGGAAACCACAACGCTCGGCAAAACAGGTCTGGAGATCACCCGGCTCGGGATCGGGCTGTCTGAGATCGGATCGATCCTTTCCGATGCCGACACCAAGACGGCGTCAGACGTTCTGAACGCGGCTCTGGATCAAGGGATCAACTTCCTGGACACGGCCGCCTGCTACGGGCTGTCTGAAGACTTCATCGGCCGGTCGATCCCAAACCGACGTGACGAGTACGTCCTGGCTTCCAAGGCCGGTCACTACATCCCGCGAGGCGAGGGCGAGGACTGGACCTACGAGCTGGTTACAGAGTCGATCGAGCGCAGCCTGACTCTCATGAAGACCGACCACCTGGACCTGATTCAGCTTCATTCGTGCACGGTCGACATCCTCGAAAAAGGTGATGTCATTCGGGCCATCCAAGATGCCAAACAGGCCGGCAAGGTCAACCACATCGGCTACTCCGGCGACAACGAAAACGCCAAATGGGCCGTCGACAGCGGATTGTTCGAGACGCTTCAGACGAGCTACAGCCTCGTCGATCAGTGCGCACGTGAGAATCTGTTCCCGGGTGTTGTTGAACAAGGAATGGGACTCATCATCAAGCGGCCGATCGGTAACGCCGTCTGGGGCCGGGCAAGCGACCCGAACCCGTATCACCACATGCCTACCTCTTACACGGAGGAGTATTTCCGACGTGGGGTCGAGATGGCGAAATCGGGCCCTGTAACCGACGCCCCCGAGTCGGCTATCGAGCTTGCTATGGGATTCACGCTGAGTCAGCCCGAGGTGTCGACGGTGATCGTTGGCACGCTGAACCCGGCGCACCTGACGTCGAACGTTGAGATGATCGGTGACGGGATGTCTATCCCTCAGGCTGCGATCTCGGATTTGCAGGGTCGGTTTGACGCAGTCGGCAGCGATTGGGAGCAACGAGGCTAACGATTGCCATCGAGGCTATTTGGGGGTTGGGGTGATACGGGACTTCTCCCTCACGCCTGATGCATTTGCCCTCCCCCACTGGGAGAGGGGGTTATCGCGCCGCCATTCGAGGCCAAGTAGAGAAAGAAGATAAAGATGCCTGACCGGCTCAAGATTGGCGTGCTGGGCGCTGGTGCAGCGGCGCAGTGGTACTACCTCCCGGCGACGCAGCACTGGAACGACCGCCTGCAACTGACGGCGGTGTGTGACGTGGACGAGGCGCGAGCAGGCCAGTTTGCCGATCAGTACGGGGGGAAGTCGTATGGCGATTACGAGGCGATGCTACGTGATCCCGAGGTGGATGCGATTGCGGTCCTGACGCCGCATCGCTTCCACACCGAGCAGGTGACGGCCGCATTACAGGCAGGCAAGCATGTGATGGTGGAAAAGCCGATGACCGAGGGTTTTGCCGATGCCCTCAAGGTATGTGAACTGGCGGAAGCGAACGGACTTTCGATCTCGTGTGCGCCGCCAAACATGCTCCATCCGGGGCAACGCCGACTGATGGAGATCGTCTCCAAGGGCGTGATCGGCAAGATCAACCTGATCAAGCTGACCCAGAACTCGATGGGGCCCGGCTCCCGGCCCGGCGCTCCTACAGATTTCTCATGGTTCTACCAGTCTGGAGCCGGAGGAATGTCGAGCATGGCTGGGTACGGGCTTGTACGCCTGACAGGCTTGCTTGGCGGCGTGAAGTCGCTGTCGGCCATGTCGACGACATCCATCCCAGAACGTGTCATGCGGGACGGTCCGGCGGCCGGTAAGCGGGTCACCGTGGATGTGCCGGACAACAACGTGATCGTGTTCGACATGGGCAACGACACGCTCGGCACGATGGACACCGGGTACGTGGCGATGGCCTCCGAAGCGCCGATGATGTCGCTGTTCGGGACCGATGGCACGATCGAGGTGTACGGCGGCGATCAGGTCCTGCGTATTCGCCTGTATCGCGATGACTGGAAAACCGACGTCGAAGGGTGGCAGGACGTGGATATTCCGGGCCTGGACACTCGATGGGCGCTCCACCCGGCGACGTTGTTGTCGCTGGCCGACGCCGTGCTGGACGGGAAGCCGCTCTTGAATGGGCCTCGGCAGCTTGCGCACGTGATCGAGTTCATTGAGAAGGTGTGGGTCTCCGCCGAGAGCGGCCAGCGCGTGGACATGACAACCGGGTACACTCCGCCATCATGGGACGAGTTGCCTGTGGAGGTCCGAGACGATAAGTTCGGGCTGGCTTGAGAGTGGCGTTCTCACCCTGGCCCTCTCCCGCTGGGAGAGGGGATATCAGACGGCGAACACGACGTAACCAATCCTCAATAGATCTTCAGGAGTCCGCATGCCGGAGAATCGAATTTTTGCTGCCAACCGCGCCGGTAAGATTGCGCACCTGCTCCAGTTCCACCACCCGTCCACGGAGCTGATTGAGCTTGCGGCGATGGCCGGCATGGACGGCGTAGACCTAGACGGCGAGCACGGCCACTTCGATCTATCTGAGGTCGACGCCATATGCCGACTGGCGAACGCCTATGGAATGACGGTGACGGCACGAGTTTCGGCGATCGATGCTTCCGTGATCAATGGCTACCTGGCACGTGGCGTGCAGGGAATCACGGGGCCGCACATGGAGACGGCGGAGCAGGCGAAAATCCTGGTAGACGCCACTCTGTTTTTGCCAGAAGGTGAACGGTCGTGGGGTCCGGCGCGCGGGAACGTCTACGGGCACACCGCCGCTATCAAAGACCTGCACGGCGGGAACACGGAGTTCCTGGCGGACGCGAACGCCAACATGCTCGTGATCGCACAGATCGAGTCCCGATTGGGGCTTGAGAACGTCGACGAGATACTTGATGTCGACGGAATCGACTGCATCACCTTTGGTCCGAACGACATGGCGGCATCGCTGGGTCGCCCCGGAGAGCCGGGTCACGCGGATGTGGCAGAGGCGCACCGGCACATCACGGAACGGGTGCGTGTGCACGGCAAACGACTGCTTACGGACCGCATAACAACCGTCAGGGCGACGTCGATAGTGCTGGACGCGCTGCGTGGTCACATGGCAGACCACGGCGATGACACGGCGGGCGAGGGCGCGTAGGTAGTCAGAGCGACCCGACCACACCACAGAACCCTTAAGAGGTATTGATGATGTCCGTATACGTAATTCTCCAACTAGAGATCCACGATCCCGATGGATTTGGAGAGTATCGGGAACAGGTGTCGTCCCAGATCTCCAAAACGGCGGAAAGTACGTCGTTCGAGGTGCCGAGGTGGAAAACCTGGAAGGCTCCTAGGATCCCGGTCGGCTCGTGATTCTCGAATTCCCATCACGTGAAGATGCAGACCGTTTTTACTACGCCGAGGAGTATCAGCCACTCCTCGCCCTGCGGGAACGGACCGCCAACTCAATCGTCACCATCGTCGAAGGTGTGTGACCACTCATCGTGAGTGGATAGCCGAATGACTTCGACACGACCACGTCCCACCGGGTTCGGAGGTACACCCATCAGCGCGCCGTCGCTGGACGATATGCGTGCAGCTGCTGAACGCATCGCCGGAGTCACGTTGCGTACGCCGCTTGTCCCGTTGCGCTCGTACTCAGGCGCACAGCCCGACATCCTTCTGAAGCCTGAAACTCTCCAGCCGGTCACGTCGTTCAAGATACGTGGGGCCTACAACTGGGCCTCGTCACTCACAGATGAGCAGCGTGCCCGGGATCTCTCCACCGTCAGCGCGGGCAATACGGCACAGGCCGTTGCGTACGCAGCTCACCTCGTGGGTGCATCGGCCCGAAGTCGGCTTCCAGATACAACACCTAAGGCCAAGATCGACGCTATCGAGGCATACGGCATGGAGCCGATCTTGATGCCCGGTGACGAGCTGTTCGACTGGATGTTGTCGGCCGGTTGGGAGAGTGAGCCGCACTCGTTCCTACACCCGTGGGTTGAGCCGTTGATGGTGGCCGGGAGTGCGACCGTGGGTCTGGAGATTTTCAAAGACTTACCGGACGTAGACACGGTATTCGTATCTGTCGGTGGAGGCGGATTGATCTGTGGTGTCGGAAGCGCTCTGAAGGCGCTAAAACCGGATGTGCGAATCGTGGCGGTACAGCCAGAAGGGTGTGCGCCGTTATCGGCAAGCCTGGTGGCGGGCGAACCTGTCTGGATCGATCCACAACCAACATTGTGCGACGGGCTTGGTGTACCACTTGTGACCGATGAGATGTGGCCGCTGTTGCGTGAGGTGGTGGATGAAACGATTGAAGTATCTGAGGAGCAGGTCGCAAGCGCCGTGCGGAAACTGGCTATGGATAACAAGCTGGTGGTCGAGGGGGCAGGAGCGGCGTCTGTTGCTGCCGCTTTGTCGACGAATGTCAGCGAGCGTGGTCGGTCCGTCTGCATCTTGAGCGGCGGCAGTATTGATGGCGATAAACTGGCGGCGATTGTCGGAGGTAGAGATGACTGAAAAAACGGGACGTGATCCGATCGTAATTCGCAAGGCCATGCCGGACGACGTGCCGGGCATTGCGGCCGTGCTCTCGGAGGCCTTGTAGCACGATTCAGTCAGTCGCTGGATTTTTCCGGAGGATGAGAAGCGCACACAGCGATCCAGCGCTTTTTTCGGACTAATCGCCCGAGATATCTGTTTGCCACAGGGTTTGACCTACGTAACTGAGGACCTCAACGCCGTCGCTCTGTGGGAACCACCCCTCGGTGAGCGGCCGGTGGAGCCAGATATACCCGAATCGGCCTGGGAGGAGATCACGGGACCCGATTCGTACGTTCGTTTGAGTGCTCTCGGTAACGCACTGGATGCACATAGACCCGACCAACGGCACATATATCTGTCTTTTATTGGCGCGCTGTCGTCTGCACGCGAGCAGGGTCTAGGGTCAGCGTTGTTGGATTCGGGCTTGATCCGCTGGGATCGACTGGGAGTGCCGACCAACCTGATGAGTTCAAACGAGGTCAATCTGGGGTTTTACGAAAGCCGGGGATATCGGGTGATCGTCGAGGCGGATCTGCCGGATGGCGGCCCACGCATGTGGTAGATGTGGCGGGACGTCGGCGGCGGGTAAATAGTGTTTGGGTGACACGGACGTGGCGTTGAAGGGACAGGAGATCCTTCGCCTCCGGGCTCAGGATGACAGCAGGTGTGCCTTAGCCGAGGCCTCGTGTTACTGATGATCAAGCGTCGGGCGGAACAAGCCTCGCCCCTACGGTTTCGCGACTCTAGCTCCAGATATCCAGTTCAAATGATCCGAGTGACTGCCAGCGGCCTCCCCTGAGTGGGGCGGTTCGCGCCATCAACTCCAGGGTTTCGACGTGGAATCCGGTGCCCAACCTCAGTCCCTTTGTCAGTCGCAGACCTCGTTCAGACTCGTCTTCGTCGGCATCCTGAAAGACGGTCATGTGCGGTTGGAACTCTATGGGTCTGTACTCCGTCTCCACGATCTGACCGATCGCTGATTCCAGCGTTGTGTTAACCGTTACAAGCTCCGAAGTGGATTTCACCGGAACCGCCAGAGATGAGTTGCCACCGCCGCTCGACTCCGGGTCTCCTGCGAACTCGATTCGAAATGGTTTTGTGGACTCGGCCAGGCCATGAACCGCTTCTTGTATATCCTCAACATTTGGGATCCCGGAGAAGAGGCGTTTTACGGTGACGTGCGCGGGTGCGTTGACGTACGCCGGTGGATCTTCGACTCCGCTGTACATCGCCCTTCGTAGCTCCGAAATCGCCGATACCTGGGCCTGACCGGCAATCGCGAATACGCCGTAGACGGCGAATCCGTGGCGGTCGTTTGTCACATCTCGCGGGTCGACGTTCAAGTCGCGCTCCCATGCACCAGACCGGGTGTATTGCCATATGCCCCTACAACCTTTGGAACACTCATCAGGCCTCTTTCACCGCCCGCTTTGACCACATCAATGGGACAGTCTTGGGGCACGAAAAAGGCGGACCAAGGCCCGCCCCTACGGTTGAATCGGCTGTTACGCCTTTACCACCAGATCTTGCCGCCTACATCGGACTCGATCTCCTGGAAGGTCTTGGTCCAGAGACTTGTGGACATGTACTTCCAGCCGCCATCCGGCAGCAGGGCCACGATGTTGGCCTCCCCCGCTGATCGGCCGGGAATCGATATCGATCCATCGCCGATCTTGTCCGCCATCTTCCGGGCGCATGCGATGGCTGCGCCGGAAGAGATTCCGGCAAAGATTCCGCACTGCTCCATCAGTTGCTGGGTCCAGAAGAACGAGTCTTCGCTCTCGACGAGGATGCGCGCGTCCAACTTGTCCAGGTCCAGGATTTCCGGTATGAAACCGTGCTCGATCGACCGTAGACCCTGGATGACATCGTCCGGCGGTGGCGCGACTGCCACGATTTTGACGTTCGGGTTGTGGAGCCTGAGCGCACGTCCATTGCCCATAAGGGTGCCGCCGGTACCGAGTCCACCGACGAAAATGTCGACCTCAGGAAGATCACGGATGATCTCAGGGCCGGTGGTCTCAAAGTGCGCCCGGGGATTCCCTTCGTTTCCGTACTGGTAAGGGAACCAATAGTCCGGGTTTTCGGCGGCGATCTTCTTGGCGACGATGATCGCCTCGTTCGTGCCTTTATCGGCGTCCGAGAAGATGATCTCGGCCCCGTACGCCGTTAGAAGGTCGATGCGCTCCTGCGTTACACCCGCCGGCATCACGACCTTGAGGTTGTAGCCGCGTGCCCGGGAGATCATCGCCAGCGACACGCCGGTGTTCCCGGATGTGGGCTCGATGATGGTGTCGCCCGGCTTGAGAAGGCCGTCGCGCTCTGCCGCCTCAACCATGAATTTGGCGACGCGGTCTTTTACCGAGCCCGAGGGGTTAAAGCCTTCAAGCTTGGCGAATATCCGAACGCCTTCTACCGGGCTTAGTATGGAAACATCCACCAGCGGCGTATCGCCGATAGCGTCCACGATGTCCCGTTTGAGCATGTTCGGGGCTGGTTTGACTCTGAGGGTCACGCGCGCATCCGTTTCCTAAGTACAGGCAGCTATCAGGTACGAAGATCGATCGACCCGTAAGTTCAATACCCTGAGATTCCGGGAGCTTCCGATCATCTTAAAGTCCCGGGAGCCCTGGTAACCTTGGAGGGAGCCCAGAGATGACGCAATATTGAGGGTGGGACGGCATAGCCATCCCACCCTCAATATTGCGTTTACTAGTCGGCGGTTACCGGCTCTTCGACT
>CAUZRH010000022.1:0-12191 GCA_963582115.1 Dehalococcoidia bacterium | reverse complement strand
ACGGGTCTGCTCAAGGCTTTATTCGTGCCAACGATCCGATCTACAAGGGATCGGTTGACTATGGCCCGAAGCTCTACGGCTTCAACACAATCTCTATGGCGCTGGACATCCTGAACGGCGACCCAGTGCCGGAAGAGTTCTTTGTCCAACACGTGAACTGCTCGGCTTCAACTATCGACCAGCTGTATCCAGTGGCTGGAGAGATATCAACCGAGGACTACGTCCCGGATCTGGAGGCCGCCAACAAGGACTTCACAATCGGGGTTGCCATTCTTGGAACTGGAATCGACTTCCACGTGATGGTGGAAGAAGGCTTCCACTCTGCGGCTGAGGAGGCTGGTGTCGAGATGGTTCTTGTCGACAACAACTACGACGCAGCCCAGTCGGTGGAGAACGCTCGGGCGCTCGTCGTCCAAGGCGTCGATGCCGTTATCGAGTACCAGTGCGATGCCCCGACAAACGAGATCATCGCTGAAATCTTTGCGGATGCGAGTATTCCTGTGATTGCTATCGACTGCCCGGTTCCTGGTGCACCATTCTTTGGTGGGAGTAACACGGTTGCAGGAACGATCGGCGGCGAGGAGTTGGGCCGGTTTGTCTCCGACTACGGCTGGGATATTGGGTCGACTGCGTTCGTCTACCTTGACTTCACGCCCGCTGGTGCGCCGGCAGAGGCACGTCGCCAGGGTTACATCGACGGATTCAAGAACGTGATCTCTGGCTTCCCGGATGATCAGATATTCGATCTTGATGTCGAGGGCACCGAGGACGCTCTGAATCAGATGAGGTCATGGATCGCGGGTAACCCCGAATTTGAATTCATCGCGGTCGGATCGATTGAAGACGGTCGAGCACTCGGGGCACACGGGGCTCTCGTCAATGCTGGTCGCCAGGACTCCTCTGTACTGGTGAGCCAGGGCTGTGACGGGTCTGCTCAAGGCTTTATTCGTGCCAACGATCCGATCTACAAGGGATCGGTTGACTATGGCCCGAAGCTCTACGGCTTCAACACAATCTCTATGGCGCTGGACATCCTGAACGGCGACCCAGTACCGGAAGAGTTCTTTGTCCAACACGTGAACTGCTCGGCTTCAACTATCGACCAGCTGTATCCATCTAACTAACACTTTGCCGATAATGCTTCACACTTCCGGTCGGCTGGTCCCCGCCGCCTCGGCCGGCCGGAGGTTGTGAGTATCTTGGGGGACGAGGTTGTGAGTATCTTGGGGGACGAAGACGTCACAAGCCGAACGGTTCTTCGGCTCGCTGGCTTAACGAAGATGTACCCGGGTCAACTCGCGCTTGACAATGTGTCACTCGACCTTCGAAAGGGCGAGATCCATGCCCTCGTCGGTGAGAACGGCGCCGGAAAGTCGACTCTCATCAAGATTCTCGCAGGAGCGATCAAGCCCGATGCCGGCACGATTGAGATCGACGGCAAAGTCGTCTACTTTCACGAACCGTCAGCACCGCGCAAGCTTGGATTTGCATTCGTTCATCAAGAGCGTCAAGTCGCGATCAATCAGACTGTGGCTGAGAACGTGTTGCTTGGCGGATTACCTACCACCGGCATCTTCATCCGCCGCCGCTCGGCAGTTGCTCAGGCCCGAAAGGTTCTTGAACTTTTTGGCGTCGATGTCGATCCTTCTCGCCTGATGTCTGACTACGGAAGCGCTATGCACCGGGTGATCGAGATCAGTCGGGCCGTGGCCCAGGAGGCGAAATTTCTCGTTCTAGACGAGCCGACAGCGGCACTACCAAGGGCGGAACGGGCGACGCTCCTGCAGTTGATCCGCGAATTCGCCAATAGCGGCGGCACCGTGCTTTACGTCTCGCACCATCTGGACGAGATTCTGGAGATTTCCGATCATGTCACGGCGTTGCGCAATGGCCAACTCTCGGGTAGCTGGCCGCGCTCCGAGGTCGACAAGGAGGCGTTGATCCAGATGATCCTCGGTGGACAACTAACAGCCAATAGAAAGCCTGCTGAACCCGACTCGACTGAACCCCTGCTCGTTCTGTCGGACCTTGCCAGCACGCAAGATGGCCCGCACGTGAGTCTGTCTTTGCGTCGGGGTGAGATTCTTGGGTTGTTTGGGCGTATCGATGCCGGTCACGAACTAACTGCGCGTGCGGTCGCCGGCGTCATCCGAGTCGCTGAGGGCCAGATGACCCTGAACGGCGAGCCGTATTCGCCGCGTACGCCGAATGCTGCAAGAACTGAAGGTGTCGGGTTTCTTCCGGGCGAACGTAAGACGCAGGCCGTATTCGCGAATGCCAGTGTGGCTGAAAACATCACTGCCGGAAGCATGGTTGGTGTACGCCGTTTTGGGTTTATCGATCGAAAAAAGCGCAATACGGTGGCATCAGAATGGCGGGACAAGCTCACCATTAAGGTTCCTAGAGTGGACGCTCAGATCAATTCCCTGAGCGGGGGAAACCAGCAGAAGTGCATGATGGCCAGGCTGCTTGCTACTGACCCCGAGATTCTGGTGCTTGAACATCCCACCATGGGTGTCGACGTCGGCGCTCGATCGGAGATCTACACGATCGTCCTTGATGCTGCTGCCAAGGGTCTAGCGGCTCTGGTTGTTTCGGACGACATCGACGAGTTGGCAGCAATCGCTCATCGTGTCGCAGTGTTCCGTGATGGAGAAATCACTGGGATCCTCAGCGGTAATGAAATCTCGAACAACAACATTCTTGATCTTGCGCTGTGAGCGCAACGAAAGTTGGTGAGATGCCGGACGGCGACGAGAGCCAAGTGGTGAGCGTTGGACGGAGCAGAATCAACGAAGTTCGTGGATCGTTTACGGACTTGGCGAAGCATCCTGCCGCTGCCCTGGGTTTCTTCCTCGTAGCGATGATGATCGCGATGACGTTTGCTAACGAACACTTTCTTACGAGAAACAATCTGATCGCGATGGGCCTCGCGGTGAGCGTGATTGGCATTGCCGCGGTTGGTCAGACTTTCGTGATCATCTCAGCTGGCATCGACCTGTCTACGGAGTCCGTCATCGCTCTCACGAGCATCCTGGTTGCCGATCTTCTCCGCGACGGCTCCCCGATCGGAACCGTCTTAGTTCTAGCGCTGTTGCTCGGATGTGGCTGTGGCCTCCTCAATGGGCTCATTATCTCCCAGCTAAGAGTGAACCCAGTGATCGCGACGCTAGGCACCATGACCCTGTTTCGGGGCCTCGCCCGTCTCTACGCGGAAGGACGTACGATCGCTGTAGGCAATTCGACGATTCGGAGCATCGGGGTAGACGAACTTCCCGGTGGCATTCCAATTCCAGTAGTGATCATGTTTGCTTGCTTCGCGATCGGATCAGCTGTCCTGGTCTGGACCACCTTTGGGCGCAGTACCTATCTGATCGGCGACAACCTCGAAGCAGCCCGACTTGCCGGCATCCGGACAAAGCTCGTCCAAGTCGGTGTCTATACGGTAGCGGGACTCTTCTCGGCCATTGCTGGAATTATGTTCACCGCTATGGTTGGTGCCGGTCTTCCTAATGGAGCCAGTGGCACCAGTTTGACTGTCATTGCAGCAGTCATTCTGGGTGGTACGAGCCTCACTGGTGGGATCGGCAGGATGGGGGGCACACTGATTGGTGTTCTGGTCCTCGGAGTGATAGATGACGCCCTAATCCTCCTCCATGTCAGAAGCGACTGGCAGCTAGTCGTAGTAGGAGCAGTCCTGGTTGCTGCAGTAGCACTTGACCAAGGACGCCTAAGGATCAGCGAGATCGGTCTCGCCAAACGGACCGCACGTAGAGACCGTTGATCGTTCCCATATCCGCAAACCTCGAGCACGCGTTGTAGGCGTCGGGGGTCAGCGGTCCTCCCGGCGGGATCGCTGCCGTCATCTAGGAGCCCGCCTGCCGACGGTCTGGGAATGCTTCAAGAAACTCTCGGTCAGTGGAAACAAAGACGGACCCGGCCTCCCCGTAAGCCGCCATGATTCGCGGTCACGAACCATGTTCCGGCGAGGGGGTCCGTGGGTCCAACGAGCCGGAGGCCGCTGCGGGCGACCGTCGTAGGGGCTACATGCCTGTCAGCTCCGGGAGCTCGCTAGCCCAAGGCGGATCGGCGCCGATACGCGTACAGACGACCGCCGCCACCTCACAGGCTCGCTGGGCGATGCTGCGCCAGTCGTCCTTACTGATCCTGGCCAGCGCTGCGGGATCTCTGACGTCCAGTGCGTGCAGATCGGTGAGGAGTGAGCCAACAAATCCGTCGCCGGCTCCGACGGTGTCCTTCACCGTTACAGCCGGGGAGGAAGCCGACACCGACCAGCCGTCACCGAACACCTGGCAACCCGACGACCCAGCGGTGACGATCACAATCTTGGGCCCCCGGTCTAGTAGCTCAGCGGCCACCGACGACGGAGCGCGGCTGGGCCAGATCCAGTCGAGGTCCTCATCGGAACATCGGTACAGGGACGTGGCATTGACCCAGCGGTCATGCCAAGGTTCCCACTCGGATCGGTCATCAATCAGTACCGGCCTGATGTTTGGATCGCAGGATACGAGGCCCAGGCTCGTCTCGATCAGGCTGACTATGGTGTGGGCCGTTCGACCCCGGTAGTCGACGTTCGTACCCCCGTGAATGATGTGGGGGCCGGGGCCAACTGGGCTCAGGTCATTGGACTCGAGTGCAGAGTCGGCCGCGCCGTCAGCGTCAAAGTCGAACGTCGGCGACGGTAGGGTCGAAACGATCGCCCGAGCTGTTCGTTCTGGTCCCCGTTCGACCAGAGACAAGTCAACTCCAGAATCCGCAAGATGCTTGATTAGCAGATCCCCGTAGTGATCAGTGGACACTCGGCCGAGGAAAGCCGTGGGGGCTCCGAGTCGGGCGGCAGTGACAGCTACGTTCATGTTGCAGCCGCCGGGAACTGGCTCAGGGATCATGTCCATGATCGCTGAGCCACAAGGGACAATCATCGGTGAGTGCCCCGGTGGTCGGAGTTGGTACGGATTGGTGGACTCGTCTGCGAGTTCTGCGTAGGCGGTGTGCCAACTCAGTTCAGGATGAGATCGTGTGGATCCAGCACAAACTTCTTGCTGGCTCCATCATCGAACTCGTTGTAACCCCGCGGAGCGTCATCAAGTGGAATCGGCGTGGCATTGACGGCCTTCGCGATTTGGCACCGATCATTCAAGATGGCGGCCATTAGCCCGCGGTTGTACTTCATGACTGGGCATTGTCCCGTCGTAAACGTGTGTGATTTGGCCCAACCTAGACCGATGCGGATGGAGAGGCTTCCAACCTTGGCGGCGTCGTCGACGGCCCCCGGATCGCCAGTTACGTAGAGACCGGGGACACCGAGGCGCCCAGCTGCCTTAGTGACTTCCATGATGGAGTTGAGAACGGTCGCTGGGGATTCTTGTTTGGCATCGGCGCCGTGGCCGCGGGCTTCGAACCCCACAGCGTCCACCGCTGCATCGACCTCTGGAACCCCCAAAATGGCTTCGATCTGCTCACCGAGATTGTCATGAACCGCCAGATCTACTGTTTCGCAGCCGAAGCTTGCCGCCTGTTCAAGCCGGGCAGCATTCATGTCACCCACCACGACCACAGATGCGCCAAGGAGCTGGGCGGAATAGGCCGCGGCAAGGCCAACGGGGCCCGCTCCTGCGACGTAGACAGTCGATCCAGTGGTGACTCCGGCAGACGCAGCGCCGTGGTAACCAGTGGGGAATATGTCCGACAGCATGGTGAGGTCAAGAATCTTTTCCATTGCCTGGTCCCGGTCGGGGAACGGGAGGAGATTCCAATCGGCATAGGGAACCATGACATATTGGGCCTGCCCGCCAACCCAGCCACCCATGTCGACATATCCATACGCTGACCCGGGTCGGTCCGGGTTTACGTTTAGACAAACGCCGGTGTGGCCTTGCTTGCAGTTCGAGCATCGTCCACAGGCGATGTTGAACGGTACCGAACACAGGGTGCCGACACTGATGAACTCGACGTCTCGACCAACTTCGATGACCTCACCAAGGATCTCGTGACCGAGGACAAGGCCGGCGGGGGCAGTGGTGCGGCCGCGAACCATGTGTTGGTCCGAACCGCAGATATTCGTTGCCACAACCTTGAGGATCACGCCGTGTTGGCAGATCCGGCCGACGTTCGCTGGATTCACGCCGGGCCCATCGCAGACTTCCAATTTTGGATAATCGATGTCTTG
Organism: Dehalococcoidia bacterium; assembly: GCA_963582115.1. Lineage (GTDB taxonomy): Bacteria > Chloroflexota > Dehalococcoidia > Lucifugimonadales > Lucifugimonadaceae. The sequence continues at coordinate 6,001 of CAUZRH010000022.1, read as the reverse complement.
CACTTCAACATGGCCCGGGGAGATGTATGCGACTGCTTTATTGCCAGCCAAGGGTGGCCTCCTACTCGTCTGAGCATTCATTATGCTCGTTCGGCTACTCTAGCGAACCAGATGGAGGGTGGTCAAGACGCCTTGACCCTGTAAGTGTTTACGCCTAACTTCTCATACGATTGCCTTAGTCGCTCAAACGTGCATTGGAAGACAGAATATGCAAGAAGAGCAGATGGAACGAGTGGCTTACGCCGCAGCGATGATTCGCCGGCGAAGTTTCGACCTGGCAGTGGCACACAACGGTGGCTACCTAATCCAGGCCTGCTCCTCCGCCGAGATCTTGGCAACCCTCTACATCGAACTCATGACACTTGGGCCACCCCCGCGGGACCTCACGACGCAGCAATTCTCAGGGACTCCTGGCAACGGCGGCGTTGAGTGGGGCGGGGTCTTCAATGGCCCCGACACACCGGACCATGATCGGTTCATCCTCTCGCCATCGCACTACTCGACCGCTCTCTACGCGACGCTCATCGAAACCGGTCGCCTGTCCGCAGACAGTATGAGTGAGTACAACGTCGACGGGACTGTCCTTGAGATGATCGGTGCCGAACACAGCCCCGGCATAGAAGTGACTGGCGGGTCGCTGGGACAGGCCTTGTCGGTCGCTGTTGGTCGAGCATTGGGGCGTAAGCGCAACGGCTCACAAGGTCACATTTGGGTGCTGATCAGTGACGGTGAAACCCAAGAAGGACAGACATGGGAGGCCTTCCAGGCCGCCGCAGCTTTCGGTCTTGACAACCTCACCGTCTTCATCGATGCCAACGGGTGGCAGGTGGACGGGCCGATGTCCAGTGTGATGCCAGTGCGCGACCTCGAGATCAAGGCCGCAGCGTTTGGCTGTAAGGCTATATCAGTTGACGGGCACGACCCTGAATCCATTGCCGACGCCGCCCGCGTCGAACGCGGAGGGAAGCCCGTAGTAGTTGTTTGCCACACGAACCCGGCAACTGGTTTTCCCGCCATCTTGGAACGCGATGACACCATGACGCATTTCATCCGGTTCCGGCCCGGCGAGGCTGATGAGTTTCGCTCCACGTCACCGCTCTACACGGCGGTAACCAAATGACTGTTGCTACCGCTTCCACCAATACAGTCAACCGTCCGTTCGCGGACGCTCTCGTCGACTATGCCATGAGAAATGAGCGAGTCGTATGTGTCACCAACGACCTCACCAAGTCTGTAGAAGCGGACTTATTCCGCGACAAGTTCCCCGAACGCTACTTCTCGCTTGGCATGGCGGAGCAGAATCTCGCTGGTGTTCTCAGCGGATTGGCGCGTGAGGGTTTCGAACCCTTTTACCCGTCTTTCGCCGTGTTCACCACTCGGCGCCCCTACGAGCAGATCCTCCTGAACATCGCCTATCCCAACCTTCCGGTCCGGCTCATGGGATTCCTCCCAGGACTCACAACACCTGGCGGCGTGACTCACCAGGCGACAGATGACCTGTCCCTAATGTGCGCGCTACCAAACATGACAGTCTTCAGCCTCAGCGATGCCACCGACGTTGAGGGACTCCCAGCGCTTCTCTCGGGGATCACAGGGCCCGTCTACTGCCGCCTCCCTCGCGGCGAAGTCCCCCGACTTTTTGATCAGCCCCTGCGCTTCAACGAGGCACGACTCGTCGCTCAAGGCTCCGATATCTTGCTCCTCAGCACAGGCGCAGCGACCCGAGAAACCATCTCAGCATCCGCGGCTCTCGCGTCGATGGGAATCCAAGCCCATCACTTATCCATCTCCACGCTGAAACCGTTTACCGATCCAGCAGTTCCCGAAGCCCTGCGGGAGATCGGTCTCGTGGTGACCGTCGAAAACCACCTCACCCGTGGAGGCCTCGGTACCGCTGTAGCCGAAGTCATCGCCGAGGGGCGGATCGACGCTGGCCTCAGGAGAGTTGGGATCCGGGACACCTTTACTCACGGCGGATCGCCGGACTATCTCTTTCGCCACTACCAGATTGACGCCGAGGGCGTCGTCGGAGCGTGTGGCGAGGCGCTGGGCGTCGACGTGAAGCCCGCGATCGACAAGCTTGGTGCTCTCTCCGTTGAGGCTCGACGCCAGCAAGCAGACTCAGAGGCGCTCTAGCAGAAGGACAGAGGTGCAACCGTGCAACTGATGAATTTTGAACCTATGTGGGGCCTTACGGGAACGTTGGCTGAGCGACTTCAAGGAATAAAGGATCGCGGCTACGACGGAGTTGAGGTAGGACTACCAGAATTCATGGCGCGCCTCGGAGAAATCGAGAAACACGAGGTAGCTGACTTCCCCCACATCCTCGATGATCTGGAGTTGGCCTATCTGCCGATGATCTTCACCTATGAGGAAGACTTTTCTGACCGATGGGGCGGTATGGAGATTGAATCTTCCGCAACACACGCGGCTACGTTCCAACAACAGGTCGAAGCTGCAGCGGCCTACGCCCCGATACAGATGACGGCGCACTCTGGTTCAGACGCGATGACCCTTTCGGCGGCCGTCGCTTTCTTTGAGGCAGCACTGGCGGTTGAGAACGACGTAGGAATCCGAATCGGCCATGAAACACATCGGATGCGGATTCTCTACAGCCCATTCGTGTGGCGGGATGTTCATCAGGAGTTACCGGACCTTAGGACTGTGGCCGATATCAGTCATTGGGTGAACGTCTGCGAGCGGATCCCCGATGATCTTGAAGACCTTTTCTTGTCGTGCACAGCTGCTGCGATTCATGTCCACGGACGAGTAGGTCACCCCGAGGGCCCACAAGTCAGCGATCCACGCGCATCCGAGCATCTTCACCTCGTTGAATGGCACGAGCGGTGGTGGCGCTCGATTCTGGCGGATGCCATCGAATCGGGCTCCGAAATCGTGACATTCAACCCCGAGTATGGGCCGCCGCCGTACCTGCCAACTCTTCCCTACACCGGTGCGCCGGTCGCTGATCTGGAAGAGATTCGACTTTGGGCCCGCGAGCGGATTGGTGTCATGTTTTCGGAGCTTCAATATGAAGTCTCCTCATGATCATCGACCACATCAACGAATACCTAACAACCCCCTGACTGGGACCGACCGTATATCGATGACCCTCAAGGCTCTCTGCCATCAAAGGCGTCAACGATCGTGGCCCAGGAAGACTTCTCTAGCTTCCAGGCTCTCATTATTGGGGTGACCACACGGGCCCTCGCTTATCCCGCACAACACCGACCTCGAGTGGTCGCTTTATCGCAACTCTGACCGCAGCCCTTGAAGACGGCGCCGCATGGCTGACCAAAGCCTGGGCCGCCCAGATCACCGTGGTGTTGTGGAAGATGGGACCTTGTTGATACTCCACGTGGGTTCAGAGATCGATGCGGGGAGTCACGTCTATTGACGAAATATCTGCTCCTGTGATCAGGCTCCGTCCTTTGTGCGCGGGCCGCTCGCCCGAGCAGTCGACTCAACCTGCGGCACGATCACGCGCCATTCATAGAAGTCGCCTCCGACCGGCCCGTACGGCACTTCTGGATCCCAGAGGTGCTGGGTCAACGCCCGACGCCAACTGGGCGATCGGTTTTCCGTCGTCATGTGCGGCATAGCAGAGTGGTGAAATGTCACGGATCCCCGCCGAATCGGGCAGGCAACGGTCTTCGAGTCGTCAACTTCGCATCTCAATATGTCACTCTTCAAGCCCGGCACGCGCTCGTGTGGGAACACACCGTGCTTGTGAGCGCCATCACTGAAGTGCATACAGCCGTTAATTTCATCAACGTCCTGAAGCGGAATCCAGCACGTAATCCCGCGATCCTTCAGGGCACGGCCCCAATAGCCTTCATCTTGGTGCCACCAGGTAGGCACGCTTTTCCTCGGACGTTTGGCCAAAAATTGATCGTATTTGAACACAACTGGTGTACGGAGAAGCGCTGAGCCAAACGTGGCGGCCCACGTTCGGTATATCTGATCATTGAGTTCCGGAAACAGTTCAAACGGATTGGCCTGAACTATGCGAAAACTTCTCTCCTCGGTACTTTCACTTTCGTCCCAAGCCCAGTCGTTGGCTAGATTCTCTTTGTCGGCGAGAATCGGATCACAGAAACTCTCAATCTCGAGAAGGTCTTCCTCAGAGATAGCGTCCTCTAGGACGAGGTATCCATGTTCGTCGAAAGACGCTATCTGAGCGTCTGTCGGTGCCGGATAACTCATTGCGCTGTTCCCTTGTTCACTCGACAGACCGGACGTTTCATTGCCGTACGGCAGGTGTGAGGCTCACAACCGGTTCAAACATCTTGGCGAAATAGCGTGATTGCTCTCTCCGGGCAGCCTCTGACCGTGGCCTCTGCGACCTCAAGCTTGTCGACTGGAACCTTGTCAACGAGGACGACCCCGTAGCCCTCCTCATCGTACGAACACAGCTCAGAGGTCGTTGTGTAGCAGCGACCATGCCCGGTGCAACGATCTGAATCGATTACGAGCCTCATTATTGCTTTATCTCTTCCCGCAACGATACGAACGAAAGCGGAAGGTTAAGAAGTTGCCGCCGTTGGTTGGTCGCAATTTCGACTTCCTCCGGCTCTGTTATCTCCAGATTGCCTAGTCGCTCTAGTAGAACGCTGATCCCGACCGAGAGGCTCAAACGTGCCTGATGAGCACCAAGGCAGCGGTGGACCCCTAACCCGAGCGCTAGGTGACGGTTCGATGAGCGCTCGAGATCCAAGGCCGGGTCGCCAAACTCCGTGGGATCGTGATTAGCGGAAATATGAAAGAACGCGACCTGATCCCCTTGTTTGATCGGTTGACCCGCGATTTCCGTATCTTTCGTTGCGTATCGTCCCATGCACACGCCAGGGTTGAAGAGACGAATTGCCTCTTCAATGAACTCTGGATTATCTCCAGGTGTTGACACGAGTTGAGCATGCAACTCCGGATTCTCTGCGAGGTACTTGATAGTGCCCGCGATAGTGCTTGTGGTCGTATCTAAGCCCGCAAAGATCAGGGTATAAAGTACGCGCGCGCGCTCTTCGTCAGTGACTGGGGGTCCGTCGTCGACCGTCATGTCCAGGACCGCTGAGACCACGTCGCCGTCATGTAGACGCGATTTTCGACTTGCTTGGATGTGGTCATAGGCATACTGGTAAACGTCGGTGAAACCCTCCGGGTCAAACTCTCGTGACCCATCGGGGAGGACCGTTCCGAAGATCGCCCGGGTGATGGCATCCCGCAAATGGGGCATATCCGTAGTCGGGAGATTAAGAATCGCCTCACTCATGATTCTCTCGGCAAACGGGGCACCGAACTCTCGTACGAACTCACATTGCCCTTGGTCTATGAAGCCGTCGACAATCTCGTGCGTGATTGCCCTGATCTGCTCTTCGAGAGGCCGAATTACCGCAAGAGTGAAGTAGGGATTCAGAATGGCCCTCCACTCACGATGCCGTGGTGGATCCATCTCGATCGGCAGCATCGGCTCGATTCCCTCAGCGCGATTGATGATGAATCCGCCGGGCCCGATCCCGGCTTCACCGGCCCAAGCACTTGAGAAGGTTTCCCACTCCTTCGAAACCCGGGCTACATCCTCGTAGCGGGTAACGACCCAATAGCCCTCGCCAACGTTACTGCGGGCCACTGGGCATTTCTCTCTCAAGTCATCGAGGATCTCGAGGTGACCCTCGGCGAAACTCGGGTCGTTGAAATCGAAGTCCTGATGCCAGTCTCTCATTCCACTCCCCAGTTCATGCTCATGCGGTGGTCTTAGATGCTCGTTAGAGAGTATGTCAGTTATTTGGGAGGACGCAAATGGGTCTGCCGCCACAGCCCACACTCGGCCTCGACCGCTTGTCAGGTGATTGACGCCCTATGCAAGCGGGTTGGTTTAACTGGTTAGGGGTTCTGACCTGCGAACTTGCTTAGTGCGCTCGGAGGGACTCGAACCCCCAACCTTCTGATCCGTAGTCAGATGCTCTATCCAATTGAGCTACGAGCGCAGGCGGACGAGTGTACG
>CAUZRH010000021.1:0-12731 GCA_963582115.1 Dehalococcoidia bacterium | reverse complement strand
GTCATGGACTGAGGGGAGTTCTGAACCATGACTACGGTCACGTCTGATTTAGATGCGACGTCTGCTGGTGATGTTCCGAGATTCGCTCCGTCGGTGACCAGTTCCTCGACGGGTTCGGGGAACAGGTCATACACGGTTACTTCGTGGCCTGCGGCCATTAGGTTTCGGGCCATCGGCTTTCCCATGATGCCGAGACCGATTACGCCAATTCGTTCCTTGTCTGCCATTTCATTCTCCAGACTTATCCAGGGTTCCTAAAGGAAGTTAAATATCAGCCGGTCGGACCTAGTCTTCTTTCCAGAATCGCTCTTCTTCGACTCGGTAACCGGCTTTTGTCCCGCGGAGCTTCACATCCTCAATCATCTGCGGGTGGCCGCAGGCGTAGATGATGGTGTCCTCAGGCTTAAGTCCGTACTTGTCGATGTACTTCTCGGTCAGCGTGTTGACGCGGCCGGTCTCGCCGGTCCAGCCGGCGTTATTCGGGTCATCTGGCCGGCTGATGGTTGGGACGAATGTGATGTTATCGTGCTCGCTTGCGAGCTTCTCCAGCTCATCGTCGTACCCGAACTCGTCGACAAAACTTGCGCCTTCAATGACGTAGAAATTGTGGTCGCCGCCGGGCTGCTGCCCTGCGTCGTCGTCCTGCCCTGCAAGGGTCTCCAGGTGGTAACGGAGGATGCTCACGTAAGGCACAACGCCGGTAACGGTGGCGATGAACAGGTGGTTCTTAGCTCCGGGCTTGAGGACAAACACGCCCTTGGCGCGCGGGCGGAGGGTGACGGTGTCGCCCACCTTGAGGTCGTTGAGCAGGGGAGTCAGAACACCGTCCGGCAGTGGGACTAGTTCGATAAATAGCTCGATCTCGTCCTCTCGCGGTGACGAAACGATCGAGTAGGCACGTTCAATTCCGTTTACGCCGATAGTGCAGTACTGGCCGGGCTTGAACATGAAACTCTGTTCGGGTTTTAGCCACAGGCGCCACAGGTCGTCAGTAAGGTCTTCCCGGCGCGTGATCGTGGCCGTGGTGAAGCGACCACGAGGCGCTGCGGGTTTTTCAGCTTGCTGGGTCATCGGTCCTCCCAGAGTCGTATTGGGCCGTGTTTAATTTTTAGCTTGGTCGTCAGTAGCCTGGAACATTTCCGGCGCTACCGGGTGCTTCCCAAACGCTCTCAAAATGGCATTTGAGCGTGCATATCCTACCCGTCTGATAGATAGCCCGCGGCCTAAACGATTGAAGAGTTGCACTTTGCTCTTCGCTTGAAACGCTCTGGGAAGCGGTTTGGATAGCGCGTAACCCGTATCAAGTAAACGTGCCGTGATAGGGCGGTGCGGGTATAAGATCGGGCCGCTGGCTACGAAGGTAGTTTGCTGTATCGAAATCAAGATGGCCCCGGTAGGCCATCATTCGTCGCCCCGGATGTGCCCATTTTTAGGGATTTGAACACGATGGGGACAGTTCGACTGAGGTAGTTCTGATGGTGAGCACAGGTCCCGCCTATAGCGTGACGATCCGAGCCGAGTACGAGAACACGACCGGCATGCTGGGCAAGATCACGACATGCATCGGAGATCGTGGGGGAGACATGGCGGGGATCGATGTGATCTCTGCGACGGACACCAAGATGGTCCGTGACCTCACGGTATACGCCTCGGGGACGGAGCACACACAGGAGATCATCGACGCCGTCACAAGTATCGATGGTGTCGAAATTCGCAGCGTGTCAGATGCCACATTCCTGTTCCATCTCGGGGGCAAGATCGAGATGCGCAGTAGGGTTCCTGCCAAGACCCGCGAGGATATGTCGAAGGCCTATACACCCGGCGTCGCTCGCGTCTGCATGGCAATCTATGAAGACCCTGAGGCTGTGTGGGCGCTCACCGGAAAAGCGAACACCGTGGCTATCGTGTCGGACGGAAGCGCTGTGCTTGGCCTCGGCGACATTGGCCCTCAAGCGGCAATGCCCGTTATGGAGGGCAAGGCGCTCCTATTCAAAGAACTCTCCGGCGTTGACGCCTGGCCGCTCTGCCTGGACACGCAGGATGTCGACGAGATTGTGAACATCGTAAAGGCGATCTCACCTGGATTTGGTGGCGTCAACCTTGAGGACATCTCTGCACCACGCTGCTTCGAGATCGAAGAACGACTCAAGGCGGAGCTGGATATTCCGGTATTCCACGACGACCAGCACGGCACGGCGGTCGTGATGCTTGCGGGATTGATTAACTCGCTCGCCGTGACCGGTCGGAAGCCGGAGGACATCAAGGTTGTACTGTTGGGCGTTGGGGCATCGGGTACGGCCTGCGCCAAGATCATGATGAGCCACGGCGTAAAAAATATCATCGGATTTGACCGTCATGGCGCGCTATCGCGTGACCGTGACTACTCCGACAATCGCTTCAAGCAGTGGTTTGCCGACAACACCAATCCGAACAACGAATCGGGTTCGATCCGTGAGTCCCTGACGGGCGCCGACGTATTCGTAGGACTGTCTGGACCGGGCCTCATCACAAAAGAAGATGTCGCCGTTATGGCGGACGACGCCATAGTGTTTGCACTCGCCAACCCGACCCCGGAGATCGCTCCGGAAGAATTGCCGGACAACGTTTCGGTAATGGCGACCGGCCGATCTGACTATCCGAACCAGGTCAACAACTCACTCGGATTCCCGGGACTGTTCCGAGGCATCTTTGACGTACGGGCCTCGGAGATCAACGACGACATGAAACTAGCAGCAGCCAGGGCGTTGGCGTCCGTTATCCCGGAAGAGAGTCTTGGACCCGACTTCGTGATCCCGAGCGTATTTGACGCCAACGTGGTTGCCCGGGTCGCAGCCGCGACGGCTCAGGCCGCAATTGACAGCGGGGTTGCCCGACGGGCAAGCCGCTCTTCCGACGACGATGCAGAGAGCTACACGAGCTTTCGACTGCGCTAGATAAGGATTCGAGCAGCTCGTGACAGATTCGCCTGACGTTCTAATAGTCGGTGGCGGCGTTGTCGGCTGCGCCACTGCGTACTTTCTGACGCGTGACGGATACTCCGTGACGTTGATCGAGCGTGACTCGATTGCGAGCCACGCCTCGGGATTCGCGTATGGCGGGCTTTCGCCAATCGTCGGCATCATTGAAGACGACCCGGTCCTCCCGCTTTCAGAAGCATCGGAGGCGATCCACGCCGAGCTGGCGGAACGACTCCCGGCCGAGAGCGGTGTCGAGTACGAACATCGCCTCAAGACTTCACTGACGCTTGCTACAAACCCGATCCAGGTTGAGGAGTTGCGTGAGGCGCACGACTGGCTGAAGGGGAACTACAAGGGCAGGGTTGAGTGGCACGACGAGGCATCTGTACGTGCGCTGGAGCCGCGTGTCGGGCCTTCTGTCATGGCTGGTCTTCTGGCAGATCGATCCGGCGAGGTCGAGCCATACAAGTTCACGCTGGCTCTCTGGCAGGCTGCAGAGAAGGCAGGGGCGGTCATGCGAAACGCTGAGGTGACGGGCGTGACGCGGAAGGCCGGGAATATCTCAGGGGTTGTCCTGTCCTCTGGCGAGGTGATCGAGGCGGGAGCGTTTGTGCTGGCGGCCGGGCCGTGGATGGGCAAGGCGACGGAGTGGCTGGGGGTCGATATGCCGATCTCGCCGCTCAAGGGCCAGATTCTCCGATTGCAGGCGCCGGGTGATCCACTGGCGGTGTCGCTTTCCTGGGCACATAACTACGCCACTACAAAACCCGACGGACTGATCTGGTGCGGAACGACCGAGGAGCGGGTTGGGTTTGATGAGACGCCAACGGCCTACGGTCGGGACACCATAATGTCCTCGGTGATTGAGGTACTTCCGTACCTGGCCGACGCCGAGCTTGTGCACCACACGGCCTGTCTCCGGCCGATCGCTCCCGATGGCCTGCCTGTGGTTGGCCCGGCTCCGGGAAACGACGGCGTTGTTATAGCGTCAGGTACAGGACGCAAGGGGATCTTTCTGGGGCCTGCGATGGCCAAAGTTGCTGCGGAGATGGCGACCGGCAGGACGCCAAGTGTCGATGTCAGCGGCCTGTCTGTGACCCGTTTATCGGGCCTCAGGTGATGGGCTTCCTCCGGCGACTAAGGTCAGGAGAGGACACTCAGGCCGGTGGCGTTTCAGGGGCGATAGACCCGTCCCAGGAGGTCGATTCTCCGGAGCGCGTGGCTGAGCTTGATGCTTATGTGGCCGGTTTGCTGGAGAAGCACGAACCGGACATCGAACCGTTGTCGCCCATAAGGGTGTCCCGCCGGATGACCCGGACGCTGGGCAGCTACCGGCCCGACAAGCGGCAGATTGCGATCAGCTCAAAGCTCCTGACCTTCGGAGAGTCGGAGCATGTGGAGACGGTGCTTCTCCACGAGACTGCGCACGCCATCACGCACCATCGAGATAAGAAGGCCAGTTCACACGGCCGTCTGTTCAAATCGGTCTGCCGGGAACTGGGCGTCGAACCGAAACGATTTGTGAACATCCCGACACAGGGCTGGGGATCTCGGCAACGCTACGTCTTCACATGCCCCGTATGCCACGAAACGCTTGTACGGAAACGACTTGTACGGATTGCACTCTGTGGCTGCGGGACTCGGCTTGAGGTGCAGCGTGCGGCGCGCGTGGCGGTCGATGAGCGCGGACAGGTGGTGAAGGTGGAGGGGTACGCGAGGCCGCGTCGGCGGTAGGGGGCGCTGAACCGCCGTCAGGCCAAAGTACGTCATAGTGCGCTACCGCACGATTCACCCTTCGAGAGACCTAGGGTGGGTCATTGCTATCTACTCGTTCAATCGCAACCTGTCATCCTGAATCAAGTTCAGGATGACCGTTTTAGTAACGTCGCTCCGATCGATTTCCCTCTCCCCACACTGAGAAGTATGGCGCGTTAACTCCCGATGCACCGAAAATATAAAACACCGGGTAGCCGCCCAACCTTCGTGGTGCTAACCTTTACGGAGACAACCGAGTGTTTCGGCGTGCTGCGTCGGAACGACCGGTGACCTTTAACTCAGTCCTGAGAGGCTGGCAAGGACACCCGGGCTTGTTGCTGCCGCTCGCATTCTCGCGAACGCCGTAGCTACTTGCGCAACCCTCGCCGCCTGGCTCTGGACCAGGAATGGATGAGGGTTTTTTTGTGTCCCAGACGCAAGTCGAACTTGAAAATCAGGGCAGGCTGATCATGTCGGTGGAGCAACTCCGCCGCGCCCTGGTCCGTATTTCCCACGAAATCCTGGAACGTAACGATCAACCGGTCGCCGTTATCGGCATGCAGACCCGGGGTGTCGACCTCGCACGTCGCATCGCCGGTCTGATCGACTCCATCGAAAACGTCGAGACCCAGTTCGGAACCCTTGATCCTCGCCTTTATCGCGACGATCTCGGTGGTTCGGACAAGCCCGTAGTCCCAAGCGATATCCCGTTTGCCATCGACGGCAGGCCGATCGTGCTCGTGGACGACGTTTTGTACACAGGGCGCACGATTCGCGCCGCCCTGGACGCACTGCTCGACTTCGGCCGTCCAAGCTCCATACAGCTGGCTGTGTTGGTCGATCGCGGCCATCGGGAACTGCCGATCAGGGCCGATTACGTGGGCAAAAACGTGCCGACGGCGCATGGCGAAGACGTGCGCGTGTTCCTTGAGGAGGTCGATGGCTCCGACGGCGTAACGCTCGTAAGAAAAAGTGAAGCTCCGACGAATAGCGGAGGACAGATCTAAATATGGCACGCACCAGAGCCGCAACCACAACGACGGAACGTCCCAAGGACCAGGCTGATCAGGGCGCAAATAGTGACGAACCAGCGCGTACTCCTGAGAGAAGCGCAGGCGGCAGCCAGCCGCCCATGTTTGGTGGACTGTCCGGGTCGAGAAAGAACGTTCTGGATCTGGACGACTTTTCCAGGGAAGAGATCGAGCACATTCTGCAATCTGCGGACGGCATGAGCGAAGTGCTGTCCCGGGACGTGCGTAAGACCCCGACGCTACGGGGCAAGACGATTCTTACTTTGTTCTTCGAGAACAGCACCCGCACCCGCGTGTCTTTCGAGCAGGCGGGGAAGGTGCTTGGGGCTGACGTTATCAACGTGTCGGCATCGGCCAGCAGCGTGTCGAAGGGCGAGTCACTGCTGAATACGGTGCGCACGCTTGAGGCGATGAAGGTGGACGTCCTGGTCATGCGGCACCCGCACTCCGGCGCTCCCTACTTTGTGGCATCGAAGATAAACGCCGCAGTCGTGAACGCCGGTGACGGCACGCACGCACATCCCACGCAGGCACTGCTGGACCTCTACACGATGCGCCGCCACCTGGGCGACATAGCCGGAAAGAAGGTCACGATCATCGGCGACCTTCACTTCTCACGGGTCGCCCGATCCGACGTGTTTGGGCTTGCCAAGATGGGAGCGGATGTAACGGTCTGCGGACCGCCGACGCTGCTTCCTTACGGACTGAGGCCCGGGTCCGAGCGCGCCGAGCGCGCCGCATTCACCGGGATCAATGTCGTGGACCGGGTCGAAGAAGCGCTTGAAGGTGCGGACGTCGTAATGACGCTTCGCATCCAAAAAGAGCGGCAGGACTCGGGAAATCTTCCGGATCTACGGGAGTACTCAAAGCTCTACGGGATCAATGCCGACCGGTTGGCTCTGGCCAATCCGGGAGCCCTGCTCATGCACCCGGGTCCGATGAACGAGGGAATCGAAATCAGCTCCGAAGTGGCCCACGGGGCGCAGGCGGTTATCGAGGAACAGGTGAGTAACGGCGTGGCGATACGGATGGCCGTGCTCTACATGCTGTGTGCAAGGAATCGTACCGGTGAGTAAACCGATCGCAATAACCGGTGGACGCGTGATCGACCCTGCGCAGGGGATAGATCGTCTGGCCGATGTCCTACTCAAGAATGGCGTTGTCGAGGCAATCACAGATGCGCCGGGCACTGCCCCTGAAGGATATGAAATCATAGATGCCACAGGGCTGGTGGTCGCTCCCGGATTTATAGACATCCACACGCATCTGAGGGAGCCGGGTCTCGAACACAAAGAGACCATCGCCACCGGCTCACGTGCGGCGGCCGCGGGCGGTTTCACCACCATCTGCGCCATGCCAAACACCGAGCCAAACCAGGACAACGCCTCCACCGTCGAGTTCGTGTTGCGGACGGGCCGTGAGCAGGGAGTTATACGCGTACTGACGATAGGCGCGGTGACGCTGGAACGGGCAGGCAAGAGGCTTGTCGAGATGGCGGAGCTTGCGGACGCCGGGGTGATTGGATTTTCCGACGACGGAAACCCGATCGCTGATCCCAACATAATGAGGCAGGCTCTGACCTATTCGCAGCTCACAGGGCTGCCCATCATCAATCACTGCGAAGAGCCATCTATCGCCGGTGGCGGCCTGATGCAGATGGGCGTCATAGCCTCGCACCTGGGCCTGGCCGGTGTTCCATCTGAAGCCGAGACGGTGATGGTCGAACGTGACATCGCTCTGGCGGAGCTAACCGACGGACGACTACACATCGCCCACCTGAGTACACGCCGTGCTGTCGAAGCCGTGCGACGGGCCAAAGAGCGCGGCTTGAATGTCACGGCGGAAGCGACGCCGCACCACGTGAGCATCACCGAAGAGTGGGTGTACGGGCTGGGCGGTGAGACGCCGCAGGACGGCGCACTCAGCACGGCCGCATACGACACCAACACCAAGGTCAATCCGCCGCTCCGTACGAACGACGACGTCGACGCGGTGGTCGAGGGACTGGCAGATGGAACTATCGACCTGATCGCCACAGACCACGCTCCACACGCTGCGACCGACAAGGAATGCACCTACCAGGAAGCGGCACACGGGATCAGCAACATAGAGACGGCGTTCGGGTCATGCATGGTGCCGGTTCACGCCGGAGCGCTGCCGCTAGAAGACCTGATCGAGCGTATGACCGCCGCTCCTGCGCTGTTCCTGAAGCGAGATCTGGGTTCGTTAAAACCCGGGCTTCCGGCGGATGTTGTTGTGCTGGACCCGTCTGCTGAATGGACGGTCGACCCGACTGCGTTTTATTCAAAGGGCAAGAACACACCGCTTGCCGGAACGACCCTGAAAGGGCAGGTAGTGAAAACCATCTACGCCGGTGAATTAGTACACGAGGCCGGAGCAAAAGTTGACTAGTACCCAGCAAGAACGCCTCCCGGCTTACCTCGTTCTCGAAGATGGATCTGTCTACCCGGGAATTCGATTCGGTGCGGACGTTGAGGCCACTGGAGAGGTGGTGTTCAATACGTCCATGACGGGCTATCAGGAGATGCTGACCGATCCCTCATACGGCGGCCAAATCCTTGTTCCCACGTACCCGTTAATAGGCAACTACGGCGTTAACGATGACGATTGGGAGTCGCGCCGCATACAGGTGCGCGGCTTCGTGGTACGCCAGGACTGCGATCTCCCTAGCCACAGGGACAGTGAATCGACCATTCACGAGTATCTGGTGCAAAACGGGATACCGGGTGTGTCGGGCGTGGACACGAGGGCGATCACGCGGAAGCTGCGCTCGCGCGGGGTAATGATGGGACTGGTTACTACGCAGGAAGATATTGAGTACGGCCTGAAGCAGCTTGGCGCCGCGCCTCGCTACGGCGAGTTCGATGTGGTGGCCGACGTTTCTACAGCCGAGACATATGTGTGGGAAGGCGGCTCCGGCTCTGGTTCGGGGTCTGTTTCTTCGGGCACGGGCCCGCATGTGGTCGTGATCGATCTTGGCGTCAAGTACAACATCCTGCGCAATCTTGAAAAACGAGGAGCGCGCGTCACCGTGGTGCCGATGGGAACCAGCGCTGAAGAGGTGATGTATCTGCAGCCAGACGGAGTACTGCTATCGCCCGGACCTGGCGACCCGGTGTTCCTGGAGTCGGTCGTGGAAGTGGCGAAGTCGCTCTCGGAGCAGGTCCCGATGTTCGGGATATGTCTTGGACACCAGGTGATCGCTAAAGCGTTCGGTGCGGCGACCTTCAAGCTCAAGTTCGGACATCGTGGCGGCAACCACTCGGTGATGGACGAAGAGTCGGGTCGGGTCTACGTGACAGCACAGAATCACGGGTACGCCGTATCCAGTGATGGGCTGTCGGACGAGGTGGTGGTGACGCATCGTGACCTCAGCGATGACACGGTCGAGGGGCTGCGCCACAAGAGCCTGCCCATCATGACGATCCAGTACCACTCAGAAGCATCGCCGGGCCCGCAGGACGCCGAGTACCTGTTCGACCGGTTTATGGGACTCATCTCTAGTTCACAAAAGGAAATCGCTTGAGCGACTCTGCTCCAAAAAAGGTTCTGGTTATCGGATCTGGTCCGATTGTTATTGGCCAGGCCGCTGAGTTCGACTACGCCGGTACGCAGGCCTGTAAGTCTTTGCGTGAAGAGGGTGTCGAGGTAGTTCTCGTCAACTCCAACCCGGCGACGATCATGACGGATGAAGACGTAGCCGACCGCGTCTACATAGAGCCACTGACGGTGGCCGCTGTATCGCGCATCATAGATCGAGAGCGACCGGACGGCGTGCTACCGACGCTTGGTGGCCAGACCGGACTCAACCTCGCAATCGAGCTGTCGGAAGCTGGCGTTTTTGAGAAGTACAACGTCCGCGTTCTTGGGACGCAGATCGCTTCCATCGAAATGGCGGAAGACCGGGAGAAGTTCCGAGATCTGATGTACCGGCTTGGCGAACCGGTTCCAGAGTCGGAGGCTGTGGAGACGTTGGAAGACTCTGTCGCTGCCGGAAAAAAGATTGGATACCCGGTCGTCGTTCGGCCTGCGTACACGCTTGGTGGAACCGGCGGCGGTGTCGCTGCCACAGAAGACGAGCTGATAAATATCGCCCGTGGCGGATTGGCCGCGAGCCTTGTTGGACAGGTACTCATCGAAAAATCACTCGTCGGCTGGAAAGAAGTCGAGTACGAGGTGATGCGTGACGCCGAAGACAACACCGTCACGATTTGCAACATGGAGAACCTGGACCCGATGGGGGTTCACACGGGCGACTCTATCGTCGTAGCACCGAGCCAAACGCTGTCCGACAAGGAGTACCAGATGCTCCGGACGGCATCGCTCAACATCATCAGGGGACTTGGAATAGAAGGCGGCTGTAACGTTCAGTTGGCACTTCGACCGGGCGCGGACGTGGCGGCCACACTGCCGCCAATGCCGGAGGACACGCCCCACTACTACGTTATCGAGGTGAACCCCCGGGTGAGCCGGTCGTCCGCACTGGCGTCCAAGGCAACGGGATACCCGATCGCTCGTGTGGCGGCGAAGATCGCCCTTGGTAAGACACTCCACGAGATCCCGAACGAGGTCACGTCCCGCACGTCTGCGGCATTTGAACCCGCGCTCGATTACTGCGTCGTTAAGATTCCGCGCTGGCCTTTCGATAAGTTCCCGACCGGAGACCGCAGCCTGGGCACGCAGATGAAGGCGACCGGCGAGGTGATGGCGATCGACAGGTCGTTTGAGGCCGCGCTTCAGAAAGCCGTTCGCTCTCTTGAGGTTGGCGGTCGGTCGCTGCTCTGGCAGGACCCGGAGTGGGAGGACGGCAATTTCGATCTCAAGCCGGACGACGACCGCATCTGGAAATTGGCCGCTGCGTTGCGCCGGGGCTGGTCTGCGATGGAGGTATCGGAGCTAACCGGCGTCGACCCATGGTTCACCCGTGCATTGCACCGGATAACGTCTATGGAGCGTCGCCTCCTGGCGGAAGACCTGACACGAAACCTGATGTGGGAGGCAAAACGGCTCGGATTTTCGGACTCCCAGATTGGGACTTTATCCGACCTTCTCCCGGAACAGGTCAGGTCACAACGCCTTGAGTGGGGACTCCGCCCGGTCTACAAAATGGTGGACACCTGCGCGGGAGAGTTTGAGGCGGAGACCCCTTACTTCTACTCGACCTACGAGCAGGAGAACGAGGCCCAGCCGATGCAAGGCAAGAAGGCTATCGTCCTGGGTAGCGGACCGATTCGGATCGGACAGGGGATCGAGTTCGATTACTGTTCTGTGCACGCCGCGTGGGCGTTGCAGCGGAGCGGTTATGGCGCGGTGATGGTGAACTCAAACCCTGAGACCGTTTCCACGGACTTTGACACATCCGACCGGTTGTACTTTGAGCCGCTGGACGATGAGTCTGTTCGCGACATCATCGACAACGAGTCGGGGTTCGGAGCCGACCAGGAAGACGTCGATCCCACCGATCCGACTTCGACCATCGTTCAGTTTGGCGGACAGACCGCCATCAACCTCTCACAGGGACTCGACGTTGCCGGTATGCCGATACTTGGCTCATCTGCATCGACCATCGACCAGGCGTCCAACCGCGGTCGATTTGAAGACCTTGCGGCCGAGGTCGGGATTCCGCTCCCGCCGGGCGGGACGGCCATAACTGCCGAAGACGCACTTCAGATTGCGGACAACATCGGCTATCCCGTACTTGTTCGCCCAAGTTACGTGCTTGGTGGCCGGGCAATGGAGATTATCCAGAACGCATCTGAACTGGTGCGCTACTTCAGCAACCTTGTCGCCATAGGAGCGACACCGGGTCAGCCCATCCTTGTGGACCGATACCTGGAGGGGATTGAGGTAGAGGTGGATGCGGTATGCGACGGCGAGAACGTTCTAATCCCGGGAATCATGCAGCACATCGAGCGCGCCGGGGTCCACTCCGGAGACTCGATGGCCGTGTACCCGGCGCTGAGCATGACCGAGTCAGAGGTCGGCACCGTTGTCGACTACACGCATCGTATCGGCGTGGCACTTGGCATACGCGGGTTGATGAATATCCAGTTCGTGATCACAGGTCGTGGTGCGTACAGATCGCTCGGTGAGAAGAGCTCTTCGGGTGAATCTGAGGTCTACATCATCGAGGTGAACCCACGGTCTAGCCGGACGATTCCGTTCATATCCAAGGTAACCCGTGTCCCGATGATCGAGATAGGCGTCAACGTAATGCAGGGGCAGTCAATCAAAGAACAGGGCTACGAGCCGGGACTGGCTCCCAGGCGGAATCTGGTGGCCGTGAAGGCGCCGGTTTTCTCGATGTCCAAGTTAGTTGGTGTCGACACATTCCTTGGCCCGGAAATGAAATCCACGGGCGAGGTGATGGGCATCGACACCGAGTACCGGGGTGCCGTGGCGAAGGCGCTTATCGCAAGCGGTATGGCGATCCCTGAAGGGACCAGCGTTCTCTTGAGTATTGCCGATACAGATAAAGCGACAGCTCTGCCGTTCGTACGATTGCTTGTCGAGAGCGGCCACCCGCTTTACGCGACCGCAGGCACAGCCGAGTTGATCAGGTCAGATGGTCTGCCGGTGACGGTGATCGAGAAACGGCTGTCTGAAGGTCACCCCAACGTGGTCGATATCATCGAAGACGGATCTGTCGGCGCGGTCGTAAACACCGTGACTGGCGATCGGTCCATCTTGCAAGACGGCTTCCACATCAGGCGTGCGGCGGCTGAACGGCGGGTACCCCTGTTTACATCCATCGACACGGCGCGGGCCGCGATCGAGAGCCTGGCCCAGGGGGATCAGGCGTACAACATCATGAGATTGGACGAGTACCTGGACAGGTAGAGGGCGGGCGAGTTCAGACACAAAAATGCCCCGGTCATCGACCGGGGCATTTGCATTTGCAGTTTCTAAGAGTCCGAACCTAAGTCCGGGAAGCGACCACCATCATCCAGTTGCGTGGAACGGTTTC
>CAUZRH010000020.1:0-12778 GCA_963582115.1 Dehalococcoidia bacterium | reverse complement strand
ATCGCCGCCGCGGCTTCCGCCGCTTCGTCGGGAGAGTTGACGAGCTTGACCCCGCCAGCCTTCCCGCGCCCACCGGCGTGGACCTGTGCTTTGACGACCACACGGCCACCCAGCTCAACGGCGAGTTGCCGTGCTTCTTCGGGCGTGGATGCGTCGCCCGCACGCGGAACCGAGATCCCGTAGGACTCCAGAATCTGACGTGCCTGGTACTCATGTATGTTCATATTTGGCTCTGCTTTTATCCCGCTCTGAATATCGTCGTGATTTCCATCGGATCGATCTCGTCACACGAAGACCGTCTACCTGGCCTCCGCTTCCTCCACATTCACTTTGAGCCGATCCAGTTCCTTTAGGAGCCGTTTCCGGGTGAACATCATGCCTGCGACCCCGGAGACGGCTAACTCCGCTGTGATCCGTGTGCCTCCGTCCTCCGGCGTGAACGTGAAGTGCTGCAACACGCGCCCGCCGACCGGCAGATCCGTCTCGAATCCCAGTTCGCGGTCCGGATCGTAGATTGTGACAGCGCCGTGAAGGTCCATACCCATCACACGACAGAACATAGATCCGTCCACGGTCCAACCTTCCGGAAGCCGTACATTCTGTATCTGCGGCCACCAGTCCGCCCATCGTTCCAGGTCCGTCATCGCGGCGAACACTGATCCAACGGGCGCGTTAATAGCTATTGATTCTTTGTGGTGCGGCAACCTGACCTCTGGTTCCAACGCCAGCCCGACCACGTTGTTCGAGAGAATCGGGTAGTGACGAATATCGTAGTCACCCCCTCGGTGGGTGTCCACAGTCGAGAGTAGCCGATCAGGGAGCGGCCGGACTATGGATTGTCAAAAAGGGCCGATGCTCGGCCCAGTCCTTCTATGTTGATCACAACATGATCTCCAGAAACGAGCCACTTCGTCTCGACGATGCTACCCAAGAATACGATCTCGCCTGCTCTTAGTGGATTTCCATGCTGGACCGCCGTATTGGCTAGCCACGCCAGCGCCTCAAACGGGTGCCCCATGATGTCACTGCTTACGCCCGATCCAACCTCGATGCCGTTAATAGACATCGATCCCTTCAACGAAGTCAGGTCCAGATCACGCCAGTTCGTGACAGGACCGCCCAGTACGCCCCCCGCGCCAAAAAAATCGTCTGCAATCAGCGTCGCCACGTCCATCTGGGTGAACTCAACCCAGCGGTCGTCCACCACTTCGATCCCCGCCATAACGGCCTCGACAGCCGGCGCCACCGTGGAACCGGCGTACGGTGTACCGGCGTCGGACAGATCCTCTCCAAGTCGGACTACGACTTCGCATTCGACGCCGACGTGTTGGAAATCATCAAATACAAAGTCGCCACGGCGCTGTATCCCACGGCCCTGTAGCAAGGTCGGCGCGTACACGAGACCAGCGCAGGGATTAGGGATCTTGAGGAACTCCTGCATCACCGTGGTGGTGCAGCCGATCTTCCGTCCGACAGGCTTGCCGTACCCGTTGGCTGTCAGCCGCTTGCTTAGCGCGCTCTGGAGTTGGTAGGCGTCGGCTTCATCAGTGGGACGGATTGAGTCTGGCAGGCGATCGAGTTTGTGATCTTCGAGTCGACCTTTAGCTAGATTGAATGCAGCGTTGGCGATGGACTGTGAGTCCATGGTCCCACCTGTTTCTTAAATCGGTTGAGAGTCTATGCGTGCCAGCTTACAACCGGGTAACCCGTAAATAGCTGCCCGGTCGGGACAAAAAGAAAATCGCCCCGATGACCGAAGTCACCGGGGCGATTTCGTTAACCAAAACTATCGGGCGCTAACGCCTACCAGCTGTTGGACTGCCGCTGTTGCGAGAAGCAAGAGTTGCAGTACACCGGTCGGTCACCGCGCGGCTGGAAAGGCACTTGGGCCTCCTGGCCACACTGCGCGCAGGTGGTGGTGAACATTGGTCGGTCGGATCGCATTCCGCCGCCGCCGCCGCCGCCGCCGCCACTGCCGCCGCCCTGGGCCCGTCGGGCTGCTCGACAAGACGGGCAACGCTTGGGGTCGGAGTAGCCACGCTCTGAGTGGTACTGCTGGTCGTCAGCGCTAAATACGAACTCTTGTCCGCACTCAACACATCCTATATTTCTGTCCTGGAACACTTAATCTAACTCCATGTTCTCGTTCGGGGCATCTCGGACTGGTCATCACGGATCCGAGCATTGCCGGTTAACCATGGGACGAGCTTTCTACATGCCTAGCTAGACATTAACATACCGAAAACGTCACAACCCCTTTATCAAATGAGCCATTCTCGAAGGATTTCGCAATCTAAGTCGAGGATCAGGACTATCTCCGGTCATGTCTGTGGTAATACGCGTCCACGGGAGTTAGAGATCGGAACTCTCACAAACTCCGTACTCTGAGTAGCAGCCGCTGATTGTTCCGGGTGGCTTACAGGCGAATAGGCTGTAATATTCATGCTCAACACGTACCCGCTGCCTTCAATTGATGAGACGCCTTAGAGAGGGCTCTAAAAATAGTGACAATCGGGAACAAGAACCTCCTGGTCATTTCCATCGCGCTTCTCGCAGCGGTATTAGTCGCCTGCTCCGGTGATGACAACGACAGCGTCGTGCTAGACCTGTCTGGGCTGGGCTCTCTCAACGACGGTTTCTATTACGAGGGCTGGGTGGTGATTGGCGGCGACGAAATATCTGTCGGCAAGTTCAACGTCTCTGTTGACGGTCTTCTCGTGACACCGACGGGCCAGACGATCAAGGACGGCGCGTTCGAGATCACATCGTCCATCGATGACGTGACCTCGGTAATAGTGTCCGTAGAGCCATCGGGAGACGCGGACTCGGAACCGTCTGACACACGCATACTCGCCGGAGACATTGCAAACGGTGTCGCTACTCTCGAAATCGGTGACCCTGGCGCCATCGGCGACACCTTTGAGGGCGCAAACGGCTTCTACATCCTGGCCACTCCAACCGACGGCCACCTGAGGACAAACGAAAAAAGTGGTATCTGGTTCCGACGCGCTGTTGATCAGCTAGAGCCAGACCCACGCGGGCTCTATGTGCCTGAACTACCCGATGGGTGGCTTTACGAAGGTTTCGTGGACATCGAAGGAATTCCGGTGACGTCCGGCAAGTTCTGGGACCCGTGGGACATCGACTTCGCCGCGCCGTACAGCGGTCCGGCCGACATGAACACGACCGATATCTTTGACGTGATGTTTGATGAGTACGTTTCGGTAGTCGTCCATGGTGATGATGGCCCTGAATACGTCACAGGGGACGCCGGTTGGAAGATGTTCCAGAAAGACGGCCTTAGCCTAGAGCTGCTCTTCCACGGCCCGCCGGAACCGGGCGAGGACTACCTCCTTAACGCTCCTCCCGGCCTGACGTTCCCGGTCGATCTCTCCGGAGATCCGATCTACGTGACTATCGAGCCAGACCCGGACGACTCCCCGGAACCGTTCGGTCTAAAGGTGTTGATCGGAACAATCCCGGAAAACGCCGTCTCCCACCACACGTACATCCTCCGCCCAGGCTTCATGAACTTCCCCTCAGGAACAGCCAGGCTGAACTGAGGGTGCTTGATCACCGACGGTCATCGCGGCCGGTTCTGAACAACGCACACGTGTTGTAAGGGCGGGGCTGGCTCCCGCCCCCGGTCAATGATTGGCGAAACGCTGAACTCCCCGTTCAGCTGCCTATCGAATCTAGCTGCTTCAGAACAGTGGTTGCCGACACCTGGTGCCGGTAGTTATCGCCAAGCGATTGCCATACAAGTCGGCCGTCTTTATCGATCACGTAAACAGCCGCATCCGCCAACTCGGTCTTGAAGTTATCGAAACGCTCCCACTGGCGCGGGACCACTTCAGTCACGTCATATGCAAGTGGAAACTGGACTCCCACAGAATCGATCGAACCGGACGCCGCGCCCAGGTCCTGCGTGGTCACAGCGATAACCTCTGCATTGCGCGACACGATGGCCGGGTAACTATCCTGCAACTCGCCGAGTTGCCTGCGGCAGTATGTTCACCACCAGGCGCGGAAGAAGACTAATACGACGTTCCGATCCTCTGCGTACTCGCTTAGAGAGACGGAGTCACCCCTCGCCGTGGGCAGATTAAAGTCTGGCACCAGATCGCCAATAGCTGGCGAGCCGATGCTGATAACTTCGGGAACAGCGGTAGGCTGAACCGTGACGGCGTCCTCCATCCCATCCATAGCGTCGCCGGACATCGCAGTGTCGGATTCGCCACCTGATCCGCCGCCCGGTTGCCCATTCAGGGACGAACTGTCCATCCCCGCAAGTGAGGCCAAGACCTCAAGAAGCGAGTTGGTGGATGGGCGTTCTCCGATATTTGATCCGACCAGTTGGGTCTCGATAGAACCGTCCGTCCGGATAACAAATGTCGCGGGGGCGGACACGCCGTCGCCAAGAAGGTCGAACAGGCCCCATTCAGTAGTGACGGAAGTATCCGCGTCATACAGCACAGGGAACTCAAGCCCGTACTCGTTCTTCATCGCCAATGCGTCCGGGGCGCTGTCCACACTCAAGGCGATTACCTCGCCGCCAAGTTGGGTGATCTCTGAGTAAACCTCTTGCAGCTCAACGAGCTGGTTGCGGCAGATACCTCAGAAATAGCCCCTGTAGAACACGAGGGCGGTGTTGGAACTAGAGTAGACGTCCGAAAGCTTGACCGAGCCTCCACCTGCTTCTGGAAGCTCAAAGTCCGAGACGTAGATCAGCTCACTGGTTGATGTCGGATTCCGAGTAGAAGTCGGATCGGATGTCGGCGCGGAGGGAATGGAAGTAGCGACTGGGTCAGTGTCGCCGGGCTCGGCTGTGCTTGTTGTATCTGCTGGAGCGAACGTGGCACCCGGTTGCGCGGCGGGAACATCTCTGGATTCAGGTGTACTACCGCAGGCGGCAATGAAAACGGCGACAAGAGCAATGGCGAGCAGTGACAACCGCCCGGCCAAACTCTGGTCGATCCGGTCACCGATGAAGCCGGCGCGTTCGTGATGCTCCAACTGGAGCCACCTTTCGCAAGTACCGAGACTGTCTAGATACTAGTTTCGGGGACGGCACACCGATAAAAAGACCGGTGCACTTCAGATAAGCCCCTTCAAGGGTCTACGAGCGCAGGTCCGCCAGCGACTTCTCGACCGCCGCAAGGGCTTCGTCGATGTGTTCCGGCTGTACCCATCCCATATGTCCAATACGGATGATCTGACCGGCGAGTTTCTCCTGCCCGCCGCCCAGCTCAACGTTGTACTCATTTCGTGCTCGTGAAACCAGCGCCTTGCCGTCGATGCCTTCAGGGACGCTTATGGCGGTCACCGTGTCGGATGCGATCGACTCGTCAGGGAAGATCTCAAGTCCGATGCGTTTCGCACCGTCTCGCGTCTGCTGTGCCCGTGCTGCGTGTCGCGTCAGGACCTCTTCGATGCCCTCGTCCACGATCGCCTGTAGCGAGTGGTCAAGCGCGTAAATGGTCGAGAGCGCTGGCGTGAACGGAGGCTGACCGATCTGGAGGAACTTTTCGTACTGATCGATATCGAAGTAGTACTTGGGAATCGTGGAGGTTTCGTGAGCCTTCCAAGCGCGGTCGCTCATTGCGACCATAGCGATGCCGGGCGGTGCTACCCAGGACTTCTGCGATGCTGTGCCGACCACGTCCAGACCCCAGTCATCCATCGGCAACGGAACTCCGGCGGCGCTGCTCACGGCGTCCACCAGGACCAGCGCGTCAGATTCGTCGTGAACGACTCTGGAAATCTCGCCGATAGGGTTCATCACACCGGTAGAGCTCTCGTTGTGCGTCACAATGACGGCGGCGCAATCTGGCATGGACCGAAGCGTCTCACGGACCCTCTCCGGTTCGGCGGCCTTGCCCCACTCGAACTCGATTCGGGTGACTTCTGTGCCGTACGCCTCGGCGATGTCGCCGAAGCGGTTGCCAAAAGAGCCGATGCTGATCGAGAGTACGCGGTCGCCGGGGGACAACGTGTTGACGATCGCCGCCTCCATCGAGCCGGTCCCGGACGCGGTCAGGAAGTAAGCGCGCCCCTGCGTGCCTAGCACCGTCTTAAAGTTCGTCGTCATCCGGTCGATGATCTCGGCGAACTGCGGCCCGCGGTGATTGATCATCTGTCCGCCAACAAGGTCAAGGACGTCGTCAGGCAGTGGAACCGGGCCGGGGATTCTCAGGTTCAAGTCGGACATTTCTTCCCGTCGTATTGCCAGCAAATATGGAGGTCAAAGTGTGGTGACGTTCGGACGCGCCACGGCACAACCCTTTATGGACTGTGTCGCGGGGGTCGCACCGTAGAACAAGTTTAGCGATAGTTGCGCTATTGTGGCGTGATGTCGGCGTGGACCTCTGATTACGACCCGCGGGCTCAGGCCAGTTGGACCATGAAGTAGTTGCGCGCTCCACGACGGAGAACGATTACTTCGCCATCGATAGCCTGCTCCAGCGTGACACGACTTCGTGCATCGCTAACTCGCTGATTATTCAGGTATACGCCGCCGCCTTCAATTAGCCGCCGAGCCTCGCCGTTTGATTTGGCTGCGCC
Source organism: Dehalococcoidia bacterium (assembly GCA_963582115.1). Taxonomy (GTDB): domain Bacteria; phylum Chloroflexota; class Dehalococcoidia; order Lucifugimonadales; family Lucifugimonadaceae. The sequence goes on along the minus strand of CAUZRH010000020.1, from coordinate 6,214 downwards.
AGATCCGGCGAGCACTTGCGCTATCGGCAGACCCTCGCCAGCAAACTCATCTTTTTGCATCTGGATCGACGGCACGTCGGCAAAAATGTCCAGCAGTTCGGAAGCCGAGAAACCATGCATCTCGCCCCCGAATAACACCCCGGTGGCCCGCTGCGCCGTATTCACACCGTTCGGCCCGTGCACCATCTCCGTCACCGTTTGGGCAAGTGCGCGCTGCGCCTCCCGTTTCTGCGGCTCAGTGTTCACACTCTCTTCGAAACCGGCGATTTCGTCCTGTCCCATCAGCGTGAACAGCTTCATGTACGGGATCACATCTGCGTCATCGACGTTGATCCAGAACTGGTAGAACCGGTACGGCGAGGTCTCTTCCGGGTCCAGCGTCGGCGCTCCGCCTACAGATTTGCCGAATTTCGCACCGGACGATGTCGTGATTAGCGGGTACGACAGCGCGTGTGCCTGGTGTCCGCGTGCGCGCCGAATCAGGTCCACACCGGCGAGGATGTTGCCCCACTGGTCAGACCCGCCCATTTGCAAATTACAGCCGTATTCGTCATGCAGCACCAGGTAGTCGTACGCCTGGAGCAGCATGTAGCTGAACTCGGTGTACGAAATGCCCTGTTCGCGTGTCATGCGACCGGCGACTGACTCTTTCGAGAGCATGTAGTTGACGGTGAAGTACTTACCGACGTCCCGGAGGAAGTCGGTCATGCCAACCTTCCGCAACCAGTCGGCGTTGTTGATAACGCGTGCCGGATTGGTCTTCACGTCAAAGTCCAGGAAGTGCGAAAGCTGGAGCTTGATGTTCTCGACGTTCTCGTCGATTTTCTCGACCGAGAGAAGCTGTCGCTCGTCGTCCCGGCCGGAAGGGTCGCCAATCATCGCGGTCCCCGCTCCTGCGATGGCGATAGGCGAGTGGCCGTGCTGCTGCATTCGAACAAGGCCCATGATCGGTACGAGGTTGCCGACGTGGAGGCTGCGAGTCGTCGGGTCGAACCCTACATAAACGGTCGTCTTTTCTCGTCCCAACATGTCTCCGGTGTCGGGAGTGGAGTCGAAAATTGCGCCCCGCCAGGTTAGTTCTTCAATGATGTCCATAGCGCTAACGGGATCCTGACTCTTGATCTGCCGCGCCAAGTATCCGGCGCGATTCTTTGACGTCGTCGTTCATCTGCACGATCAGCGTATCCACGCCGTCGAACCGCTCTTCTCCCCGCAGCCGTTCTACGAACTCCACAGTGATCTGCTGGCCGTAAAGATCGCCTTCAAAATCAAGAAGAAAAGGCTCTATGACACGAGGCCCGTTGTCGAAGGTCGGCCGGACTCCGATGCTGGTAGCGGCCTGGTATCGACCGCCCTTGGTCGTCACGAAACACGCGTAAACGCCATCTACTGGCAGTACACCGCTGGGATCCGGCTTGATGTTCGCCGTCGGAAAGCCCAGTGTGCGTCCTCTTTTGTCGCCTTCTGTAACAGTTCCCGTGATGCTGAACGTGCGTCCAAGCAACTCGGCCGCTAAGGCCATGTCTCCGTCTGCAAGCGCCCCGCGGATGGTAGTGCTACTAGCGACCTTGCCGTTCACCTTCGCCGGCTGAACGACACGCAACTTAAAGCCAAGTTCGTCGCTCAACGCGTTCATACGGGCCTCATCGCCGCCACGATCATGGCCGACCGTGGCTCCGGGTCCGAGTACCAGCCCCTTCATGTCCAATTCAGCCATCAGAATCCGAACAAAATCCTCGGCCCCAATGTTCCTGATCTGGTCATCGAACTCGATCTCGATCACGTGATCGATACCAAGGGCCTCTATCAAGGCTCGCCGCTCACTCAGTGGCCCCAGATGGGGCACCGGGAGCGTGGGAACTAGCAGCTTTCGGGGAGGGTACCGGAACGTAATTGCGATGCTGTCAGCCCCGGTCTCCTTTGCCAGTTCTATGGTCGCATCGAAAAGCCGCGCGTGACCGACGTGCACGCCGTCAAACGTGCCGACGGTAATCACGCCCGGTCTTCCAACTGAGGCCGCATTGAGCTGCGACTTAAGGGTCATCGTGCTGACATTCGGGGAATACGTGCCTTATCGGCTAAATGGATTGCGACTGTGCGCGGAGCGGAACGCGGTTGCCTGCTCCCACATCTGACACGCTGCGAACGCCATCCATGAGACGACGGAAGTTTTCAAAAGTCACCGACTGCGGCCCGTCCGACATTGCATGATCCGGATTCGGGTGGACCTCAATCAACAGGCCGTCTGCGCCCGCCGCGATCGCCGCAACACCCATCGGTAGCACCAAGTACCACCGCCCGGTGCCGTGGCTGGGGTCGGCCACTACAGGGAGGTGGCTCAGGCGGTGAATCACCGGAATAGCCGCAATATCCAGGGTATTGCGGGTGTAGGACTCAAAGGTCCTGATTCCGCGCTCGCAGAGGATAACGTTCCTGTTGCCGCCCGCAAGGATGTACTCCGCTGCGTTCAACCAGTCGTCGTATGAGTTGGCCATTCCGCGCTTCAAAAGCACCGGCGTGTCCAGCTTGCCCACTGCATCCAGAAGCATGAAGTTCTGAGCGTTTCGGGTGCCTATCTGGATGATGTCAGAGTACTTCGCCACTAGTTCGACATCTTTCTCCGACATCAGCTCCGTGATAACCGGAAGACCGGTCTCATCGCTGGCGGCCTTCAGCAACTTGAGGCCTTCTTCCTTCAAACCTCGGAACGAGTATGGCGTGGTGCGTGGTTTGAAAGCACCGCCCCTTAAAACGGTCGCCCCTGCCTCTTTCACGGCGTTGGCGGTCGCCATGAGTTGCTCTTCTGACTCCACGGAGCACGGACCGGCCATAACGACCGGATTGTTGCCCCCCCCTATCTTGACACCTTTGACGTTGACCACCGTGTCGGTCGGATGGAATTCACGACTACCGAGTTTGTACGAACGTGTAATTCGGACCACAGCCTCGACGCCGGGCAGAGACTCTAGCCCGGAGCGAAGGTCCTCATTGATGTGGTCCCCGACGATCCCGATTACCGTCCGCTCAACGCCGCGAATCAGCTCGGTGTTGTTCTGCGTCTCGGCGACATTTGCGACGACGGCCTGGATCTGCTCTTCGGTGGCCAGCCGTTCCATTGTGACGATCATCGAACTTCAACTTTCTGGCGACACACAGCCGCCAATTAACGACGATGTCTGTTCATTCATGGGCAGAGTATCAGGCGGACACGCCGACCTTTCCTGCAAGCGCAGCCTGCGCCTCCAGGAGAAGTTCCTCGGTAGTGGCCCAGTCGATGCAGGCGTCTGTGATGGAGACGCCGTACTCGAGTCCCTCAAGGCCGTTGACCAGCTTCTGAGCGCCGGGGTTGAGATGGCTCTCCAGCATGATCCCGGCGACCGAACTGTTGCCGTCGACACGCTGCTTGATTACGTCACGGAAGACGATCGGCTGGCGATTGTGGTCCTTGTTGCTGTTGGCGTGAGAGCAGTCAACTACCAGTCGTTCAGAAACGCCGCCCGCGCCAAGTAACTTCGTCGCTTTCGCCACGGATTCGGCGTTGTAGTTTGGGCCGTCCGCACCGCCCCTGAGAATCAGGTGGCCTCCAACGTTACCGGTCGTGTGTACGACGCTGGCACGTCCCCCGCCGTCGATTCCGAGAAACGCGTGGGAAGACTCGGCCGCTACTATCGCATCCACGGCGATCTGAAGCGTACCGCCGGTTCCGTTCTTGAATCCTATCGGCATGCTCAGTCCGCTGGCCATCTGTCGGTGAGTCTGGCTCTCGGTTGTACGTGCGCCGATAGCACCCCACGACACCAGATCTGCCATGTACTGAGGCGTGAACGGGTCAAGGAACTCGGTACCAGATGCGAGGCCAAGCTCCGCCACCTGTAGAAGGAACTTACGGCCACGTCGAAGGCCTGTGGCGACGTCGAATGTCCCGTTCAAGTTCGGGTCGTTGATCAAGCCCTTCCATCCCACCGTGGTCCGGGGCTTCTCAAAGTAGACACGCATTACGACCAGGATCTGGTCCTTTACCTGATCTGCAAGCTTCGCCAGTTTCTGGGCATATTCAAATCCGGCCGTCTCATCATGGATGGAGCAGGGGCCGACCAGCATCGCCATGCGGTCGTCTTTGCCGGACATGATGTCCTCTAGCTCTTTCCGGGTGCGTGACACCAGCGCCGTCGCTTCCGGCGTAATTGGCAGCTCTTTCACGTAGTCATCGGGGGTTCTGAGGCGGTCCATTCGTTCGACATTAACGTTGGAGGTAGTCATATCGTCGGAGGCTCTTTCGGTAATTAGATTGTTGGGAGGATTACTTGCAGGTGGGGGGCGGCTCTTCAGTGACCTGGATAAAAGAACCGTTGACGGTGGCATACCGGGCCGTCGCCTATGAAGAATCTGAGTTCTGGAGTCATGTGAGTTTGTGACCTTTAGTGAGTGATGTGCGCATACGCGCGAAGGCACCATGGGGCAGCGAGAAATTAGAAATTAAGGGCGCCCGGGCGGAAAGTTAGCCGCTATAGGTATAGGGACGCCCGCTCGTAAACAACGGGACCAGGGTGAAGCGCGTAAAAGCGCAGCGCGCGAAGCTGTGTGCGGTTGAGGCGCTTGCGGATGTCACCGGTCTACCGTTCATTTGCCAGATCTCTTGAAGGTCTTTTCAGGTCAGTTTACTCTGCTTGGTAAGCAAGTTTACCGCGTCTCGCAGGTATATGTGTTTTACTTCCCGGGCAGCGCGTTCCGTGTTCCACGTCATCAGTACACGGATGCAACGCGGAAACCCGTGTGGGACCGCCATTTCATGGCTGTTCATGAGCGGCACATGGACCCAGCCCATGATCCGCGCAGCGACCGCCGGGAACTCTGAGACGAGGTCTGTTGTGGTCGTGAACTGCACCGAGGCGAGATCATCTTTGTCGATCTCGTTTGCTGCCACAATCTCGTTGAGCAGCTCCGTGGTCGCGTCGATGATCGCTTCTCTGTTGTCCTCGGCCACCGTCGTGGCTCCTCGTACGCCTCTGACTGCCATTGTGCTCCCAATAGAGATGCCCGGAACCAGATCAGTGCCGGGCCAATTAATAAATATGTCGTCGTAACGCACAGGGTCTAATTCGATATCGATTTAGACCGACTACGCGGCGAGCAGTTTAGCCTGAGCGGGTCCCTGCGGCCAGTTCGCGGACAAATGCACCCGCGCGCTCGGCCGAAGTCTCTTCGCTACCGGCCCCGATAACGTCTACAAGCGCACTTCCTACGAGTGCCGCATCGGCAAACTCAGCCACCTTGCGCACATCGTCACTGGTGCGTACGCCGAAACCGACGCCAACGGGCAAACTGGTGTGTTTCCTTACTTCGTCCACCAGCGAGTGGACGCGATCAAATGCAGTCTCGCCAACGCCGGTAACACCAAGTACGCCGACGCAGTAGATGAAACCGGAAGCGGACTCGCATGCCTCGGCGATGCGCTTAACAGGGCTGGTGAACGCAACAAGCGGGATCATGCTGAGACCATTGCTTTCTGCAAAAGCCCTTAATTCGGCGCTCTCCTCGGTCGGGATATCCGGGACGATCAGCCCGTCAATTCCAGCGGCCGCTGCGTCCTTGCAATAGCGCTCAGGCCCGTACGAGAGGATCGGGTTGTAGTAGCCCATTAAGACCATGGGGATCGTTACCCCGGCGGCTCGCAACTGCGCAGCGATGTCCATCGCTGTCTCTGAAGAGACACCCAGTTCAAGGGCATGCTGGCTGGACTTCTGGATTGTCGGGCCCTCAGCAAGTGGATCGCTGAATGGGACGCCCAGCTCGATCAAGTCCGCACCGGAAGCCTCAAGCTCTGTAACGATCTTCAGAGTGGCCTCGACGGACGGGTAGCCGATGGTGATAAAGGGAGCCAGAACGGCGCGCCCTTCGTCCTTGGCACGCTTGAATGCAGAGTTCAGTCTTTCAGACATCGGTGTTGGACAGTCTTTCTTTCGGTATATACGGCCATAACAAATGGGGTTCTGGCGATCAGTTAGCCACCAGCGTTGCGAGGATGTTCTGGGTTACGTGGGCGACCATACTCGGATAGATCGAACCTGTCCGCACGTAAAGCCACGCTAGAACGATACCAAACACAAAAATCGGTACCGCCCCTCCGATACTCAAGTGGAACACGGAAAACAGGGCGGCGCTTATGAGTATGCCGCCCCACAGGCCAAATCGATTTGCAAACACGGGCAAAGCA
>CAUZRH010000019.1:0-13075 GCA_963582115.1 Dehalococcoidia bacterium | reverse complement strand
TGGTTGCCGCAATGGGCGTGCCGGAGTTGATCACGAAAGAAATGGTCAAACCTGGCGCAGTCGTAATTGACGTCGGTACCGTTCGCGTAGACGATCCGACTCGTGAGCGAGGTTGGAGATTGGCCGGTGATATGAAACTTGACGTTAGGGACGTTGCGTCGATGCGTACGCCGGTCCCCGGGGGTGTCGGCCCGATGACGATCGCCATGCTGCTCAAGAACGTCATGGCGGCGGCCCGGCTCACCCCGAATTCACCAATATAAGCTCTATCGAATAGCTCTCAAGAATTGCGGCGCGGATCCATCGTGTACGAGTCGTACGATTCATTCCGGAATATTCCCGGTCGTATAGTAAGATAACCGCCGCCACGAATCGCTCCGACAACTGCACTAGATAATTGGAAATACGGACGGAACTGACGACACACTGCAGTAGCCTCTTTGTCTCCCCTCTATCTCAGAGGACAAAGATGGCAGGTTAGTTCCCGACTGGGAGGTCCAGAGATCGTTCAAAGCAAGGAAAAGGCCTCTTCCGAGACCGAATCGGAGGTAGAGGCAAAGAAGCAGGCACTAGTCGATCTATATCGGCAGATGTACTTGATTCGTCAATTTGAAGAAGTATGTGGAGAGATGTACACCCGCGGACTTGTTCGCGGTTTTCTTCACCTGTACATCGGAGAAGAAGCGATCGCAGTCGGTGCGATCTCCCAGCTTCAATCTCACGATCACATCGTCACCCACTATCGCGATCACGGGCACGCCATTGCGCGAGGGTTGGACACGAATAAGATCATGGCCGAACTTTTTGGCCGCACCGGAGGCCTGAGCAAAGGCAAGGGCGGGTCGATGCACCTGTTCGACGCCGAAAAAGGTTTCATGGGTGGCCACGCAATAGTCGGCGGACAGTTCCCACTGGCCGCAGGGCTGGCACTCTCGCACCAGTATCGGAAGACAGACGGCGTATGCGTAGTGTTCTTCGGCGATGGCTCCACCAACCAGGGCACGTATCACGAAGTGATGAACCTGGCTGCGGTATGGAAGCTCCCGATTCTGTTTTTCCTTGAGAACAACCTGTACGGCATGGGATCTAGGTTCGACCGTGTCCGCGCCGGTGGCGAGGACTTCTACCCAGGAGCCGCTACTTACGGAATCGACCAGGCAGCGGTAGTGGACGGGATGGACGTGCTTGCGGTTCAGGAAGCCACGAAACTGGCACTTGAAAGCATCCGGGCGGGAAATGGCCCGGCGTTTATTGAAGCCAAGACGTTCCGATTCCAGGGCCACTCAATGGCCGACCCGGTGAAGTACCGGGAAAGCTCTGAAACCGCTGCGTGGGAGAAACGAGACCCGATCACAACGTTCCCTCAACAGCTTCTCGACCAGAAATTAGTGACCGAGGAAGAGCTCGAAGAAATTCAAGCCAGCGTCGATGCGGAGGTTGCGGAATCGGTCAAGTTCGCAGAGGACAGCCCGTTCCCGCCGGACGAAGAACTTTTCACCGATATATACGCCTAACTACGCCGTTTGATTCGATCAGCCGGATACGTACGGCGGGAATGATGCATGACTGAAATTACGTTCAGACAAGCTTTGCAGCGGGGACTGCGGGAAGCGTTAGACGCCGACCCGGATGTGTTCCTTATGGGCGAAGACATCGGTAAGTACGACGGCGCTTACGCCGTTACTCAAGGTCTTCTCGAGAAGTACGGACCGGAACGCATACGAGATACGCCCATCTCTGAGGCCGCATTTGTTGGTGCGGGCGTAGGAGCGGCTGTAGCCGGACTACGCCCTGTAGTCGAACTCATGTCGATGAGCTTCTCACTGGTCGCGTCGGATCAGATCGTAAATATGGCCGCCAAGATCAGGTACATGTCAGGCGGGCAAGTCAAGGTGCCGATGGTGCTTCGTGCGCCAACCGGTGGCGGCGTCCAGTTGGCCGCCACGCACTCACAATCGTTTGAAAACTGGTACGCATCAGTACCAGGCCTCAAGGTCGTAACCCCGTCCAACCCGTACGATGCCCTAGGCCTGCTCAGAAGCTCGATCGAGGACGACAACCCGATCATATTTGCAGAGAACGCATTGCTTTACGGGACTCGTGGAGAGGTCCCGGACGAAGAGTTCCGCGTACCGATCGGCGTTGCCGACGTGAAGCGGGCCGGTACCGATATCACGCTGGTCGGCTGGGCACACGGTGTTGTCACACTGCTGGACGCGGCGGATAAACTTGCCGAAACCGGAGTGAGCGCAGAGGTGATCGACCTCAGAACCCTCCGTCCACTGGATATGGACACCGTCATTGCGTCAGTCGAAAAGACGGGGAGGGCGCTGGTGTTGGACGAAAACTGGCGTACAGGCGGCCTGGGTTCGGAGATCGCAGCTGAGATTGGCTACCGCAGCTCTGATTATCTTGATGGCCCGGTGGCCAGGGTTGGCGGGACCGACACTCCCGCACCTTACAGTCGACAACTTGAGCAGCTCGGGATCCCGCAGACAAAATGGGTGATCGACGAAATCGAAAAAACCTACGGCCTTTAGAGCCAATCAGTGGACGTCCAATCGTCGTTCATTTGGATTCGGTTCAAAACGCTAAAGATCTAACCCCTCAAAATATAATCAGCGAGTCGTGCGGGACTAACGCACCTAATCTCAGGAAAGGCTCACGGATTGATTACCGAAGTTGTAATGCCGGCCATGGGCGCTGACATGACCGAAGGCACCGTCGTCAAATGGCTAAAGGCCGAGGGCGATGAAGTGTCTCGCGGGGACATACTTGCCGAGATCGAGACGGACAAGACGGTCGTCGAGATGGAGGCGTACGGTTCCGGCCTGCTCCGTAAAATTGTCGTCGGAGAGGGTGTCAAAGTACCCGTCGGTGACCTGATCGGATATCTCGGCGACGCTGACGATGAAGTTCCAGGGGGAGGCGCAGCACCGGCCGCGGCTCCAGCGGACTCCCCAGTGATTTCACGGGAGATTGAAGCTCCCGCAACTGTGGAAACGCCAGCGGTACTTGCACCCGTACCCTCCCCATCCACTGGCCGAATCAAAGCTTCTCCGGTGGCGCGTAAGATCGCCGCCGAAAGCGGTATCGATCTGGCGACCATTGCCGGAACCGGCCCAGGCGGTCGGATCACGCGTGCGGACGTTGAAGGGCTGTCTGCAGCGCCCGCTGCTCCCGCACCAAGCTCACCCGCTGTGGCCGCGTCTATGGCGTCTCCGGCTCCGGTCACGTTAAGTGGTGAGGACATCCCGCTCTCGTCCATGCGACAGGCGATAGCTCGTGTGACTGTTCGGAGCAAGACGGAGAATCCGCACTACTACATCGACCTATCGGTGGACATGACTTCGGCGATGACCCTGCGTCAGGGCCTGAACGAGGAGATCGGCGAAACAGGTCCTAGGATCAGCGTCAACGACATGATCGTCCGGTCATGTGTGAAGGCCATCCAGAAATACCCCAAGATAAATACCACTTTTGCGGGGGATCACCTGATCAGCCATGCCGATATCAACATCGGCATCGCAATCGCGCTGGAAGTAGGGTTGATGGTCCCCGCTATCCTCCGCACGCAGAACATGAGCCTACTGGAGATCTCCGCAGCCACCAAGGACCTGGCGAACCGGGTGCGTGGCAACGGCGGCACTCTGTCACAGGAAGAAAACACCGCAGGGACGTTCTCTATCTCCAACATGGGGATGCTTGGCGTCGACAACTTCCAAGCAATCATCGTGCCGCCGCAATCGGCGATTCTGGCTGTGGGCGCTGTTTCGCCGACACCGGTCGTACGCAACGGCGAGATCGTCATACGCCAGATGATGAAAGCCAGTCTGTCTGCCGACCACCGGGTTACAGACGGCGCAGAGGGTGGCACATTCCTCGGCGAGATCCGCAGATTGCTGGAGAACCCGGTAAGCCTACTGGTGTAGTCCGGCTTGGAACCTAAAACTCTGTAAAGGCCCGTCGGTATGGCGGGCCTTTACGCGCCCGCCAATTCCACGACATTTCAGGGTGTCCCGTTAACCGGGCTAAACCTACAATGGTGCCGTGTACTATGAAGAGCCATTTTCGACCGACGAACGTTCCGTCCTCGGGCGTTTTTTTACGAACACTGATGGCCCGGTGTTTGGCTTGGTAAACCTGCCGGAGGTTGTGAAGGGCGCACTGTTCGCCCGTTACTCCCGGTCCCACAAGTCCTTGAGACGGTTGTTCTTGGACGAGTTCTATGATCAACCGGAACTCGGCGTCGCCGCCGTGTCTGACGAAATTGGCTCCGACGACCCGATGGTCCGGCTTCAGAAGGCCGAAGTCCTGTATGACCGCGTCTTCGGCGAGTACGGCGATGACTCTGTGGCGCAGCTTGGCGGAGCGCATTTAGCCTGTGAACAGGCGTCAAATCTACTGACCAAGGTGCTGGAATGGGGCCGGATCGCCGCCTACCTGGAGCAGAGTACCCGGTATATCTACTACGACAGGCAACTTGGAGACAGCTACCGCTATCACGTGCCGCTGGAGGTGCTGGGCTCAAGCCTGGAACCAGGGTACCGGTCGACGATGGACGGGTTGTTCGACCTGTATTCATCGCTCGTTCACGAGTTGGCGCCGTACTTCGAGAAGCAGTTCCCACGCACGGAGGGGACGTCTCGACGGGCCTACAACGCCACTATTCGGGCCAAGGCTTGCGATGTCGCCCGCGGGCTGTTGCCCGCTTCGACGACTTCAAACGTGGGGATGTATGCCACGGGACAGGCGTATGAGTCGCTATTGATTCGGATGCAGGCTCATCCACTGGAGGAGGCGCGTGACTACGGCGGCATGATGCTGAACGAACTTCAGCAGATGATCCCGTCCTTCGTGAAACGGGTCGATCTCCCGGACCGTGGACGCGCATGGAGTAGTTACTTCTCAGATACAGCGGAGCGGATGAATGAGCTTGTATCGGCGCTGGATATCGATGTCACCGACGGCCCGGATGTAACGCTAGTCGACTGGGATCCCGACGCCGAAATCAAGGTGGCGGCGTCAGCCCTTTACGCATACTCCGACCTGTCAGATGAACAGCTTCTTGATGCTTCAAGAAAGATGGACGCTGAAGAGCGTGCCGGGATCATTCGGGCGTACTCGGGTGAACGGATCAACCGCCGTCATAAGCCGGGCCGCGGCATGGAGCGCACAGACTACCGCTTCGATATCAAATGCGATTTCGGGAGTTTCCGCGACCTGCAACGCCATCGGATGCTGACGCTGGAATGGCAGCGTCTCGGCACGAACCACGGTTACACCACTCCGGACGCCCTGTCGGACATCGGACGTGTGCCGGAGTGGGAGGAAGCGATGGAGCGGGCCGGAGGCCTTCACTCCAAGCTCACCGCAGCGTTCGGCAGCGATGTTGCCCAGTACGCAGTCCCGTTTGGATATCGCATTCGTTTCGTCATACAGATGAACGCCCGTGAGGCTTTCCACTTGCTTGAGCTACGCACCGCTCGGGCCGGCCACCCGGATTACCGACGAGTGTGCCAGGAGATGCACCGATTGATTGGCGACAAAGCCGGGCATCGAGCTATTGCTGACGCAATGAAGTTTGTAGATTACGAAGAGTACGACCTGGAGCGCATCGACTCAGAACGTCGGGCCGACGAGCGCAGCGGAAACGGCGAATAGAGCGGCCTAAGAGTCGCGCTCGCTCGCCGGTATGAGGTTCAGGGTGGACGTCATGATGCGATTCAAACGGGAACCGCTAAGGAATCCCTCTCGTGTGACCTGATTACCTTCGGCATCGAAGAAGATCGTCTGCGGGAGACTCACAATCCGGAAATTACGGGTCGGGTCACTCTCCGGATACGCGGTTGGGTAGCTAATTCCCAGTTCCTGCAACAGGGACTCGGCATCAGACCTGCTTCCCAGTCCGGTGAACGAGCCTACATCCAGTCCAAGGAAAATGGCCTCATCCCCAAACTCGTCGAACGCTGCCTGGAAGTCAGGCATCTCCGCCCTGCAGGGCGGACACGTCCCGCCCCAGAAGTTCAGTACGATCGGCTTCCCCTGAGGAAGAATGTCCGAGACGAAGCCAGCGCTTCTGTCCTTGATTCCCAGAGTGTGTGTTGATCCGTATGCTGTGAAATCGAAGTCTTCTTCAGTGGCGATAGAGTTCATGACCCCGAACGCTACCAGGGCGATTATCACCGCTCCAATGGTGCCACCGAGGATCCAACTCCGGTACTTCTGTATGAAGTTCGGTTGGGTTTCAGACTGTGCTGTATTTCGGCGCTCTCGCCGCCGCTGTCGTTGATCTCGTCGAGGCAATATCGTCTCCGAGTTCTGTGGCACAACTACGCTTGATCAACCGTTTTTCACAGCGCTGACAATCAGATGCTACAAAGACATATATGGAGCGGGAGATCCAGAAGACTAAGGGCGCGGAGCAAGTGGGTAGATCAGGCAGGCCCGACGTTGGCACGGCTCATCAGCCAGGCTGGGATTAGGCCGATAAGCGACACCACCGCCGCCGTGAGGAAGAATCCTCGGAATACCGTCAGCCCATCGGCTGCGATCTCTTCCACCCCCTCAAGTGTCAGAGGAGCGTCTCCGGCCAGGCTCCCAAACCTTACCGTCCCCCAGGCGGCAATCGCTGCGAGACCGACCGTCATGCCCACCATTCGTGACACAGTGATGAATGAAGACGCCGTTCCCCGTTCCCCGGACCGAGCCAGGTGCAGGGCGGACGTATGTATGGGCGAAATCAGGAGTCCGAATCCAAAACCGGCGACGCCCAGATGGAACGTCATCTCGGGATCGGCAATACCAAGATCCCAGCTCGACATGGCGATCAACCCGGTAGCGGCGAGAGTGAACCCGGCCATCGCCGGCCATCGAGGACCCCATTTCTGGACCAATAACCCTCCGACTATAGCTCCGACCGGGATGAACACCGTCATCCGAAGTAACATCAGGCCCCCATCCAACGGGGACTGGCCGAGCACGGTGTTCGCCATAAGGGGCAAAGTGACCATCGCCGTGATAAGTGAAATTCCCACGGCTAGGTGGGCGACGTTGGACGCACTGAATCTCAATGTCTTGAGTAGGGCCACTGGAAGCAGTGGATCATCGGTCCTCCGATGCCACCAGACCGTTGCGAACAAAGAGATAACGGCTGTTGCGATTAGCACCCCGAAGATGATGTCTATATCACCGGTACGGGATAGTGCTGCGGTGAGTGAGGCGAGGGCAAGGACAAATAGCACTCCGCCAATAAAGTCGATGCGGGCAGGGTTTCTCACACCTGCGGGCGAGAACTTGAGGGCAGCGATGACAGCCAACCCAAGCGGAATGTTGATCCAGAAGACCCACTCCCATGAGCTGACATCGGTTATGAGCCCTGCCCAGAGCGGTCCAATAACGCCGCCGGCCTCGACGCTGGCGCCGATGATCGCAAAGGCCATAGCGTGTCTGGCGCGCGGCAGTACGTCCCCGACTGATGCGATAGCGACCGGGATCATCGCACCACCACCGATAGCCTGGAAGATGCGTGCCCCGATCATCCAGTTCAAGTCAGGCTCGTCGCGACCGATCAGTTTCGGAAGGTCCGGGCTGACCGCTACCAACGCTGAGCCGAGCATGAATATGACCAGTGCTCCTACAAACACGGCCCTATGGCCGTATCGGTCCGACACACGCCCCATGATCGGCATGGCGGCTGTGTAGCCGATCAGATAACCGGTAACGGTCCACGAGGCGAGCCCTAGCTCTCCGGGCCCGATGCGGAAATCGGGAAGCAGCTCTGGTAGGACGACCACGATGGAGGTCTGGTCGTCGGCCGCAATGAAAACCCCAGCGCAAACCGGGATTAGGAGGACGTAGGCACGAAAATTATTGAGCCAGTTGATCACGTGTTTGCGCCCGGCCTAGATCGGTGGCTCGATAGTTATGGCCGTGTTGAACTCAAACAAGCGAACAGTTCTAACCAAATCTCCCTGCTCGGCCGAAGTCGCTCTTCCGGTTATACGTGCTCCTACAGGAACAAAAGAATCGCCGTCTACGGTAACGCGGACATCGAGGTCAGGAGCGCTTTCGTCCACGCCGCCGGTGAGCGATTTAAGTACGACCGCGGGCAACTTGCCCGTCACAACGTACTCACCCTGGTTCGTGGACGAGCTCGACAGCGGATTCTCGATCTGAGCCAGAATGTTGGCGACAAGCGATGCGGGATTGAAGGACCCGAACGGACTCGTTCCAGGCTCGAGTTGCTGCCATATTCGGGTAATAGGGTTGGTCATATAGGTGTCCTGATCGATCAGGATGACCTGCGTGTTTACGAAAAACCCTGCCACCAGCGTGTCGGCATCAAGCGTGTAGTTGTCCGGCATTAACGCAGTACCGGTGACCTTCTGGACCTCTATCCCGTTGGTCAGGACGGTATTTCCCTCATCGTGAGACAGTGTGAATCGGAAAGTAGAGACGGCCGCCAACGCATCTGAAGCGCGGGACACGATCTCGGTGCCCGTCAGCGACTCCAGGCTCATAGAGGGGTCAAGCGTATCGCTTGATGAGCAAGCTACAAAGAACAGAAACGCCACCGTGAAGACCAGGGCAATCCGCAACGAGATCCTTGCGAATCGTCTACGGGTCAGAGCAGTCACGCATAAAACCACAGGTGGGGCACCGAAGTTTGCAGTGCAGGTCCAACATCTCTGTACCGCACAGATCGCAAACGTATATCGGCGGGGCGGGTGTTGGAGTAGATATTTTCGTATCCATAGGACGTCTCAGAACGTATTCCAGAAGCGTCTGGAGTATATCAAGGCGTCCCTGAGACCGGGATAGTTCCCTTCCAACCCCTAGGTCTACTGGTTACGCGGCGATTCCTCTATAGGCCCGCCTGCGCCTGTAGCATCCGCTTCAGGGCCAGGGTCACGGTCGCTAACTACGCGATTCTTTAGCTCAGAGAGGGCCGCTCTTGCGGACTCAACATCGTGGCCACGTGGAGCCCGATCCAAATATGTAGACAACGTTTCCGCTGCAGCATTAAAGCGGCCGAGTTCTGTTTGGATGCGCGCCAGGTCTGCGAGGTTATGCCACGACGCCGGCTCAACGATTCGGATGCGTTCGGCAATACGTAGCGCCCGGCCGAAATCCTCTTTATCGAGATAGATCTGTTTCAGATTACTGAGCGTGCGCCGCAGGATATTTCGCTTGCCGGTTGGCCGCATGAACGGCGCCGCCTCTTCCACGCTCATCGGGATTGATTTGCGACCGGGTCGTCCGGTGGCTCGCTGAACAATGGCGATGCACTCGCGGCGACTCAGTAGGCCACCAGCATCAAACGGATCTATGAAGATCGATTCCGATCCCTCACCCGCTTGAACAATGAAATGTCCGGGCAGTCCGATGCCGTGAAAACGATATCCCGCTCGACGGCCGATCTCCATATACAGGACAGATAACGTGATCGGATTCCCAAGGCCACGGTCCAACACGTCCGGGATGTAACTGTTCCGTGGATCGTAATAGCGCTTCATGTCCCCGCGGATCCCGAGTTCGTTAAACAGAACATCGTTAACGGCGTGGACGGCATCATACAGGCCGTGTCGGCGTGGCAGACGCTCACGTACCCGTTCAGCAATGAGGGCGACCCGTCCTCGTTCAGCTACGAGGTCCATATCCGGGTATTCAGCCGCCGCTATCAAAAGCGAGGCCGACAGGAGGTCTATCTGGGACGCCGGAACTGACACGACGCGCTGGAACACATCGTTTTTTTTGCCCGGCGTGTTGCTCACGTTAGAGAAGATCCTTCAAGTGGTACACCCCTGAGGGTGTGAGAACGGTAATCGTAATCGCTCCTGAATTCTGCCTCGACGTCGAGCCGGGGACCGGACGACCGTGATTCTAATGACGCGCGCGTTGCTTCGCAATCCTGGTCAGGCGTCATGTCTACATCAATTAGATTCTTGTGCGGCCTGCGTGACGCGCCGGATCAGAAAAATGAATTCGATGGATCACGCCTGCGCCCGCGGCAACAGTGTGACCGCCTCCGCTGGAACGAGTACGGACACTTCATCCCCGGGCGCCACTCCGGTCTGCGCGTCGATCGTGGGGATTATGGAAACCAACTCGATCTGGCCAACCATCATGTGAATTTCAGATTCTCCGCCGCGAAATTTCCGGTCACTCACGACTCCCGACAACTTGGCTTCCGCCTCTGCCTCTACCCATTCGTGGCCAACGGGTGCGACCGAAATCCCTCTTTCATTGATGATCACGAGAACGCCATCTCCAACGGATATGCCACCAGGTAGCGAGCCGGCAGTGAACACGGTCCCAACGGATGAAGCGATTTCGATTGCATCAAACGCCCCGACTATCGTCCCCTCGATGATGTTCCTGAGGCCCAGAGATCGGGCGACCATCTCGGTCGCAGGCGCCCGGAAGAGCGCCTCGGGAGGTCCCGATTGAACTATCTCACCACCGTTTACGAAAACGATGGTATCGGCGAGTGCAAATGCTTCGTCTTTGTCATGGGTCACGTAGATCGCCGTCACACCGATCTCTTTCAGAATTGAACGAACCTGCACCTGAAGAGACTCTCGCAAAACTCGGTCCAGAGAACCAAGCGGTTCATCCAACATCAGTAATTTGGGGGCGGGAGCGAGCGAGCGTGCCAAGGCGACGCGCTGACGTTCGCCGCCCGATAATTCATGGACTTTCCGGTTCCGGTAGTTTCCGAGGTCAACAAGTTCCAACATCTCATCGACCCGCGCCCGGACTTTGTCGCCCGACATCCCCTGCATTCGCAGACCGAACCCCACGTTCCCGAAGACGTCCATGTGGGGAAAAAGCGCGAGGTCCTGGAACATGAGACCGAAGCCTCGCGAATGGAGTGCTATCCCGTGAAGATCTTCGCCACCGAACGAGATGGTCCCTGAATCCAGCGTTTCCAGGCCAGCTATGATCCTCAGGAGAGTTGTTTTCCCACACCCACTTGGGCCGAGCAAACATACCAGTTGACCCTGGTCTACGTTCAACGAGACATTGCGGATAGCAAAAGTATCGCCATAGGACTTGGAGACTTTATCCAGTTGGAGAATCGGTGAAGTCGCCATCAAAACCCGCCGATATCTCGGTAGCGGAACCGCTCGATGGACACGAATCCGAGCGCGACCACGGCCATAAGCAGCGTACTCATGGCAAGCGCCTGGCCCAGGTTTGCCTCTCCCGGTTGCCCCAGCAACCTGAATATCGCTACGGGAATCGTCGTGAACTCTGGTCTCACGAGTAAGAGAGACGCCCCGAACTCTCCCATGGACACAGCAAATGCGAACGTGGCGCCAACGACCAAGGCTCTGGCAATTAACGGAAGCTCGATATGGATAAAGATGCGCATGGGGGAAGCGCCCAGCAAGGCGGCGGACTCTTTCAGATGTGGAGGCATTCCGCGCAGTACGGGCAGCAGGGTCCGGATCACGAACGGATAAGCCACGAGCGAATGAGCGATCACAAGTATGAGCCACGATCCCCTCAGGTCGATGGGTGGTCGATTAAACGCCACGAGGAACCCGAATCCAAGCGTCACGGCGGAGACGACCAGCGGCAGCATGAATAGGGAGTCTAGGATGTTCGACCGCTTGCCGGGCCTCACTATGACGTAGGCGGCCGCGGTACCAACCAGCATGGCGATGACCATGGACAGGAAGGCGAAACGAATCGAGTTCCAGATCACGTGCAACGGAGACAGGTAAAAATATGACCCACTGTCGTTGGAAAACAGTGCAACGAAGTGCGTGAGTGAGTATCCGTCGTTGACCGAGATAGCACGCTCAACCAGAGCCACTAGCGGGGAGAGAACAACCAGCAAACCGGAGATGATGCCGATCACAAACAGTGTGTCCCGGACGCTCCTTTTCCGGCTCGAGATCGCTTCCCGGTGGACCAGCGTGACGGGGACGGCGCTTCGTGCCTGGATCCTGGTGTAAACGAGCAGGAAGATGTACGTGAAAACGATCTGAACTATCGCGAGGGCGCCCGCTATATCCAGCCTGAATAATTTGACCGTGAGCTCGTATATAGCGACTTCCATCGTCGCGAATTGAGATCCACCAAGAATCAGGACCACGCCGAACGAGGTGAACGAGAAGATGTACACCAGGATTG
The DNA here is from genome assembly GCA_963582115.1 of Dehalococcoidia bacterium. Lineage (GTDB taxonomy): Bacteria > Chloroflexota > Dehalococcoidia > Lucifugimonadales > Lucifugimonadaceae. Next base: position 928 of record CAUZRH010000019.1, on the reverse strand, counting down.
CCGACGACCATATGGCTGGAAGTAACAGGGGTAGTGTGACGCGAAGAAAGGTCTGAACCCGACCTGCGCCTAACATCGCAGCGCTTTCCTCAAACTGTGGACTCAAGTTGGCCCAGTAAGCTGAGACGATCCTTACAACTATCGAGTAGTTGTAGAAGGCGTGGGCCATAAAAATGATCGTCAGAGTGTTAGCGATCCGGACCTCGGGCGCGTTGTCGCCAAAAAGACCGGACAGGCCCGTGTTCACGAGTCCTCCGGAGCCGAGCAAGGCGACGAACCCCATGGCCACAACAATGGTCGGCATGATGAAGGGAAGCGTGGTCAACGCTTTGAGCAATGATTTGCCCGGAAATTCATGGCGTGCGAATAGATAGGCGACCGGAAGACCGAGCACCAGCGTTAGAAACGTAGAAAACGCCGCCTGCCAGATGGTGAACCAGATCCGGCCCAGGTAGTAGGAATCACCCAGCAATACCTGGAAAGGACCCAGTCCGACTGCGCCACCGCCGAAACTTTTCGCCAGGATCGACACGAGCGGGTACAGAAAAAAAACGGCGATGAACAATATCGGCCCGACTACCAGTAATCGGCTAGCCGTCATCGCACACCAGATCCGACTATGTAGGTACACTCCCGACCGTTTAAGGGAGCCCTATGGGCTATTGCATACACGTTGATTTTCCTACAGTCGGCACATCACGGCCACGTAGATAACGCCACCGCCATGTAGCCCGCGGTCCGGGTAAACCGCGCTCGCGAACTACCCGGACCGCGACCACAAGCGAACTTAGCGCAGAACCACGTCGGTCCAGGACTGTATCCACTGTTCACGCTTTTCACCTATTTCCTCTGCGCTGATCCCGACCGGCTGCAGTGGGACTTCGGCAAATCTAAAGAAATCAGGTGTAGCGGCGTTTTTGTTCACCGG
>CAUZRH010000018.1:0-13118 GCA_963582115.1 Dehalococcoidia bacterium | reverse complement strand
GCCTGTTCATCTGATGGCGACGGCTCTGCCTCCGAAAACTCCGGATCAAGCGACGAGAGTGGAGAACTGGTCATCTACTCCGGTCGGAGCGAGTCACTGATCGACCCACTGATCAAGATGTTCGAAGAGGCCACCGGAATCGACGCAAAGGTGAACTACGCTGGAACCGGTGCGCTGGCTGCGACTCTCCTGGAAGAGGGAGACCGATCGCCCGCCGATGTGTTCTTTGCACAGGACCCGGGTGGACTGGGTTCGATCATCGATCTTGCTGCGCCGTTGACTGACGATCTGATCGGACGTGTGCCTGACTGGGCTCGCTCTCCAGACAGGCTGTGGGTTGGCGTGTCGGGCCGTGCGAGGACGGTGGTTTACAACACTGACAAGCTGTCGCCGGAAGATCTCCCGGACACGCTTGATGGGTTTACGGACCCGGAGTGGAAGGGACGCATAGGCTGGGCTCCAACGAACGGATCGTTCCAGTCGATGGTTACCGGGATGCGGCTGATCTGGGGCGAAGACAGGACGCGTGACTGGCTTGAAGGCATCGTGGCGAACGAGCCACGGGTTTACGCCAAAAACACGCCGACGGTCGCCGCAACCGGCGCTGGCGAGGTGGAAGTCGGCTTTGTCAACCACTACTACCTCCACCGTTTCCTTGCGGAGGAGGGCGAGGATTTTGCGGCTCGCAACTACTTCCTTCCCGGTGGTGGCCCCGGTTCTGCTGTGCTGGTCACGGGTGTGGCGATGTTGAAAACGGCGGACAACACCGCCCAGGCGCAGATATTTCTGGACTACCTTCTGAGCTCAGATGCCCAGAAATACTTTGCAGAGGAGACGTACGAGTACCCGCTTATCGATGGCGTCGCGCACGCCGAGCTCCTGCCAGAGTTGGCTGATCTGAAGACGCCAGACGTCGACGTGTCTGACCTGGGCGACCTGGCTGCGACGCAAGACCTTCTACGTGAGGTCGGCGCTTTGCCATGAACGGCCCCCCGGTAACACAGGAAACTCGGGTTATAGGCGAACAGCTCACTGTGGTGTCCGGGACTTTTCGGATATCTGGGACACTACGACGGTTGCTGCCGCACTGGTTGAGGCGTGAACCGCTGTCGTTGTGGCTGGCCGCCATTACGGTCGCTGGTGCCGCATCATTGCCCGTTCTTTACCTTGCTGTCCGGGCTGCCGAATCTGGGGATTCAGCGGTCGATTCAATTTTCGACGCCGATACCGTTGCGATCCTGTGGCGGTCCATCCAGTTGATCGCTCTGGTGACGCTTGGGTCGGTACTGATAGCGGTTCCACTGGCGTGGCTAACGGTGCGCACCGACCTTCCGTTCAGGCGTGCGTGGGCAGTGGCTTCGGTCTTGCCGCTGGCGATACCGAGCTATGTTGGCGCACTGGCATTCATATCCGCTTTTGGGCCGAAGGGGCTCTTGCAGGGCTGGCTGGAAGGGCCGTTTGGTGTCGAGCGTCTGCCCGATATGTATGGCCTGACCGGCGCATCGGCGGTTTTGATCCTACTTAGCTATCCGTACGTGTTTTTGACGGTTCGAGCAACGCTGTGGCGGCTTGAACCCGAGATGGAAGAGGCGTCGTGGTCGCTGGGTCGATCGCCGTGGCAGACATTCCGAAGGGTCACGTTACCGCTGCTCTATCCGGCCATCGGCGCGGGTGCGCTGCTGGTGGCGTTATACACGCTGAGCGATTTTGGAGCGGTAGCGCTGCTCCAGTACGACACGTTCACCCGGGTCATCTTTAACGAGTACAACAGCGCATTCAATCGGACCGCCGCTGCCGCACTGTCTCTTGTATTGCTTGGCGTTGCGGTGAGCCTGATCCTGATTGAGGCATCGGCACGTCGGCGTGCTCGTTACTACGCCGGGGCGAACGCCGCTCGCAGGAAAAGTCGTGTCGTTACGCTGGGGCGCTGGCGTATGCCTGCGACCATCTTTTCGGGTGTCGTAACATTTCTTGCGCTGGCGATCCCTGTATTTGTGCTGATCTACTGGCTGGGCCGTGGAATCAACGCCGGTGAGTCGGAGCTGTTTGACTGGGCTGCGGCGTTTACGTCTGTCAGATATTCGATAGCTGCGTCGGTGGCCACGGTGATCGCTGCCGTGCCGATATCGGTGCTATCGGTACGACGCCCCGGATTGCTGTCGGCAGGACTGGAACGTTTTTCATACGTCGGGTTCGCCATGCCGGGGATCGCCGTCGGGCTGGGGCTGGTCTTCTTCGGCATCAGGTACGCAACGGGCATCTACCAGACGGTGTATTTGTTGGTCTTCGCCTATGTGGTGCTATTCCTGCCGGTGGCTGTTGGTTCTATCCGAGCCTCGCTGATGCAGGTGAATCCTCGTATGGAAGAAGCGGCGATGAGCCTTGGACGCACTCGGATCAACGCCTTTCTGACGGTCACGGTGCCGGTCATACGGCCGGGTCTGGCGGCGGCAGCGATCATGGTGTTTCTTCTTACGATGAAGGAGTTACCTGCAACTTTGATCCTGGGACCGGTAGAATCACGGACGCTTGCCACATCGATCTGGACGGCAGCAGAAGAAGCGTTTTTCGCCCGTGCGGCCGCTCCATCACTGCTACTTGTGCTCGCATCGGCCGCGCCGATGACGTTCCTCGTCTTACGCGAAAGGTCTAACAATTGATCGGGCTGCCGGGAATGAGAAGGAAGCGCTCTGAGGGCGCGACCACCGACGATATTGCTTTGCGTTGCACCGGCGTTAGCAAGACGTTTGGAACCTCAGTCGCCGTCGAAGAGTTCGATATCGAAGTGAAACGCGGCCAGATCCTGGCGCTTGTGGGTCCCAGCGGATGTGGCAAGACCACGGTGCTTAGGATGATCGCCGGGCTTGAGGTGTTGGACACAGGGCGGATAGAGATCGGTGGCGAACTCGTGGCGTCCACCGGACGGCATCTTGGCCCAGACAAGCGTAGCGTCGGTATCGTATTTCAGGATTACGCGCTGTTTCCGCACATGACGGTCGAGGCGAATGTCGGGTACAGCCTGGGCCGGGAAGGCCGGTCCGAGCGCGTTGAAGAAGTGCTCTTGCTTGTGGGTCTGGAGGGGCTTGGTAAACGTCTGCCGAGCGAGTTATCCGGCGGGCAGCAGCAGCGTGTTGCTCTGGCACGCACGCTGGCGTCGAAACCCGATGTGCTGCTACTGGATGAGCCGTTTTCCAACCTGGATGCGGGATTGAGAGAACGGGTCCGCGCAGAGATCAGGGAGATCGTAAAGGCCGCCGGGACGACTACGGTGTTCGTCACACACGATCAACAGGAAGCTCTGTTTATGGGGGATCTTGTAGGTGTGCAGGTGGACGGTCGAATCGAACAGGTCGATGTCCCTGAGCGTGTATTTCACCGGCCTGCCACCAATTTTGTGGCTCGGTTTATGGGCATGGCAGATTTCTTGCCGGTCGAAGTCGTGGGAACCCGGCTTGTGACGGAGGCCGGGCCAGCTCGTGCGATTCCCGGTTTTGAGCCGCCAGCGTCTTTGCCGCTTCAAGTGATGGCGCGCCCGGATGACTTTGTTCTTGCGCCATCGGATGAGGGGCAGGGCGTCGTTATGGATCGTGTTTTCCAGGGCTGGGCGTACACGTATGAGGTGGAGCTAAACTCGGGACTTCGTATTCACTGCCAGATGCCGCATTTGCTCACGATCGAGGTCGGGCAGCGTGTGTTGGTGAGTCTCCGGCGCGATCACCCGCAGATGTTTTTCTGTGAAGGCGCAGCCACGCCAGAAGTCCCCCGCTACAACTACCAAACTTAACCTCGACCTTATCCGCTGCGACGGGTTTGGCCTGGATTTCAATTGGGTGTTTCCTCTGGCGTTTGGTCCTGGCTTTATTTGGCCGTCTTTGACCTGCTACGCCTGGGTTTTTTCGGCTTTGGCTTCTGCTTCTTTGGCCAGATCTATGTTGTGGAGTGCGATACGGAAGCGGGCTTTTACCCTGGCTGGCTTTTCCAGCGTCAGCATCATCGGCCCGCTTGCCAGCAGTACTATGATTAGCCATAGGAATGGAGTGCGGTACGTGCCGGTCATGTCGAACATGATTCCTACGAAGACCGGCCCGAACGCGCCGATGGCAGCGTTTGCCGTGCTCATTAGGCCGAGCATTGATCCGTATGTCTGGCGGCCGAAGTAGTCGCCGATCATCGCCATCCTGACCGGGATGCTTGACCCGAACCCTGCGCCAAAGAACGCTGCGTAGATGACAAGGCCCCACTGTCCCAGAAATACGCCGCCTATCGTGGCATTTAGAGAGACCAGCCCGAGTACGCCAAGGATCTGCATGTTGAACGAGATCGCTAGCAGGTAGCGCTTGTCGACGTAGTCGCCGATGAAACCCATTACTAGTCGCCCGACGAAGCTGCCAACAGCAAACCCGAAGACGGCGAGGCTGGCGGTGGTTCTGGAGATGTCGAACGACTGCATTGCGTCGATATGCAGCAGGGTGGTCGAGCTGACAAGGTGGCCGAGGCTTGTGCCGATGGCGAGTTGCCAGAAGAAGCGCGTCTTTAACGCCGTCATGACCGGGATTCTACGTTCGATGACCGGGTTCTGGAGGCCGCCGTCTTTCTTGCGTACGACGGGATCGCCGTCCGGGAGCATGCCTTTGTCTTCCGGTTGCCGGGTCATCATTATGATGGCCGGGATGCCGATGATCCAGAAGCCGACCCCGACCCAGAATATTGCAGCGCGCCAGCCGACTGCGTCGACGTACCAGACGAGCAGCGGGACCATCATCCCGCCGATGGCCGAGGCGGACATAAGCAGTCCGATGGCGCGGCTTCGTTTTTTAACGAACCAGTTGCCGACGGTCGCGACGATAGGGATGAAGGTCCCGAAGGACATCCCGAACGTGAGCACGGCCATCACTATGTAGAAGTGCCATAGCGACTGCATCTGGCTCATGCCTATAAAGCCAAGGCCAGTTATGAATAGCCCGACAGCCATGAGTTTGCGGGGGCCGTACTTGTCGAGCATCCAACCGACTGCTATCGACATCCCGCCGGATTCGATGCGGTTGAAAGATAGCGCCAGCGCCGTGCCGCCCCGGCTCCAGCCGAAGGTTTCGACGATCGGCGTGAAAAATGCGCCGAACCCCTGCCAGAACACGCCGGATGCGTAGCCCTGTACAAGGCCGCCGGTTCCGACGATCCACCAGCCGTAGAAGAATCGGGACTGTTTTTGTTCGCCTGATTCCGAATCTAGCGCTGAATCGGACACCGAGTCTGGCTCAGGGGTTTCTTGCGTTGCTTCTGTGTTGTTGGAGGTTGACGTAGCTATGCGCTCCTAGGTCTGCGCACGCAGGGAGTCGAGAAACGGGGAGACGGCGGCGTGGAATCCTGCAGGGTTGTCTCCTGCGACAAGATGCCCGGCGCGCTCCACGGTCTCTGCCACGCTGCCCGGAATGGACGAAAGCATACGTTCGATGCTCGGTAGGGTCAGCATCTCGCTATCGCCGCCGATTACGTAGAGGGTCGGGCAGGTGATGGCGGAGAGGATGTCCCATCGAGCTTCTTCGGAGTCGTTGGGCCCGTTAACCGGTCGGCGAATGTTGGGGTCGTACTTCCACGACCACTTGCCGTTTGGGAATTGGCGGGTCGTGTGGGTCAGGCTTCCTCGAAGTTGTTCTATGGGCCTGCCGGGGAGGTAAGAATGGACGCGCTCGACGAGGTCTTCATATGTGTCGAACTCATGTTGACCGTCCATGAAGTTGCGTACACGTGCCCCGCCCGGTTCCTCCATGCGAGGTCCGGCGTCAACGACTATCAAACCTCGCACCTTGTCGCCGTGTGCTGATGTGTAGGTGTAGGCGTTACGGCCGCCCATGGAGTGACCGACCATCACGAAGTCTTCCAGGCCGACGGTGTCGACGAAGGCTTCGACGTCTGGGACGTATGTCGGTGCGCCGTAGTTGCCGTCCGGGTCCCATTCGGAATCGCCGTGGCCGCGCTGGTCCAGCGCCATGCAATGGAAGCGCTCCCGCAGCGCGAGCGATGCGAAGTCCCAGGAGTGACCCTGTTGTGCGGTTCCGTGGAGGAAGAGCAGGTCAGGAAGGTGCTCGTTGCCCCAGTCCAAGTAGTGGAACTTGAGGCCGTTTAGCTCGACGGTCTTGTCGGTGGGCTCGTGGGCCTCGGCTATTTCGAGGCCTGAGCGTCGGGCGGCCTCAAGCAGGCTTAGCCCGGGCGTCGCGTTACCTTCCGAAGATGCCAAGAAACTCCTGAACGATTTACGTGTGACTGAATTTTCTACGGTGGCAATCATAGACCCGCGGGGAGGCCAGTGGGCCGTGTCTTACCGAGATCTGATTTTGATCAACCCGAAATCAGATCTCCGCAGTCCCAGTCGGCGATGGCAATCATTCGTGCGCCGATGGTCTGCACGAGTTCTCTAGTTTCTGGCGAATCCATGTCGAGGTTGGCGACTGACAGTACTGACGGGACGAGGGTTCTTAGGAGACCACGCCGATAGTCCTCTATGAGATTGTCTGACGTGTAGTTGGTGACGCCGTTGGCCTCTAGTGTCGAGGCGTACAGATCCAGAAGTGCGCGTTCGTGTGTGCGGCGTCCTTCTACAGGCAGGCTGCCCTGGATGAAGTAGGCGACGTCGAGCGTGGGGCTGGTGGCCATGACGTTCTGCCAGTCCGTGAAGACGACTTCGTTATCACGAAAGAACAGATTTCCAAGGTGGGCGTCCCCGTGGTTCAAGGTTTGGTCGCCTGTTGCTGCCGCTTGAAGGACGGACGCCAGCCCGCGGCCGAAACGTTCTGCGATTGCGAACGTGGAACGCGGGAAGATCAATGCGAGGGTGTCCGCGGCCCGATTCCATGCTTCCCGATAGCGATCCTGAAGGGCGCTGAACGAGGCTGATGAATCGCCAGTTCCGGGCAGCCAGCTATGCCTGCTGAGCTGTTTACTGTTCCACCATGTAGCGTGAAGTTGAGCAAGGCTCTGGACTACAGACCTGGCCTGGTCAAGTGAGCATCCGACTATCTCGTTGCCTTCCTGCAGGTCTGTCAGATCTTCGAGCAGGAGTACGAAGTCGCCGGTGACTGAATCATGCTCGGCGTAATAGCAGTCTGGGACGATGATCGTTGAGTCTTGAGCCAGTTCCCGGTAGAACATCGTCTCTCGTCGATACATGCCGTCTTTCACGGCGTACCGGCGGATCTCTGGATCGATGGACGGTAGTTTGCTGACCATCGTGGACGGAGCGTCAGTGTCGCCCGCGTACCGCACGGTCAATCGGACTATCGACCCGGCAAAACCGCGGCCCTGTCCGATGAGCTCGACGCTCACCGCTTGTACTTCCGCCGTTCCCAGACGGTCGTTAGCGCGCAGAGCGGTGGTCAACCACTCGGACGTGATCTCGTTCGTCGTGCGCTGAATCCGCATCAGACACCTCCCCTGTATGGCAAATCAGGCTCATTGACCGTCGAATCCCTATTGACCACCGAATCAAGGTGCCGCTCACTGGGGCGCAGTCTACACGGCGCTCAGATGCGGACTCGCCAGATGATGCCTGCGGAGATTAGGCGGGTTACGGCCATCGCAAGGAAGACGATCTCCCACGGGCTGCCGCTGGCGTCCAGGATCACGCTGAATATCAACGCCTGCGCCCCGGCGTACAAGTAGCCGTGGGCGTCCAGCAGTCCGCTTGCGGTACCGGCCATGTGTCGTCCGCCGATGTCCACGGCAGTTGCAGCTACCAGCGTCAGGCTCATGGCGAACCCGCCGACCAGCAATAGGCCCGCGCCCAGGAACTCGTTATCGGCCGGCGCAAACGCTATGGCCACTAGAACGATGGCGCTGATGACGGCTGATGCCACTGTCATTGGACGGCGCTGGCTGTCCATAAATCGGTCCGAGATGTAGCCGGACACGAGCGGCGCCGTGAGGTATCCGATCGGCAGTGCGACCGTGACGAGGATTGTCGATTCGATCGACAGCCCACCTTCTTCGAAGTAGTAGATAGGGACCCATGTCGTCAGACCGTATCGAACGATGTTCTCTAGGCCTTTTACGTGGGAGACGGCGACAAAATGCCAGTTGGTGAGCAGTGCTTTGTAGGGCCCAAGGCCTTTGAGTTGTTCGGAGGGGGCTGCTTCCGCACGGCCTGTGTACGATTCAGGATCCTCTTCGTACGGCTCCAGCCCGACATCCGCCGGGCGGTCCCTGACCAGCAGGAAAAAGACGATTGCTGCGCCCGCCATCAATAGCGGTGGGTATCGGAAAGCGGCGCGCCAACCCCATTCCGAGGCGACCCAACCCGTGACGAGCCACATAGTGAGCATTGCACCGCCGGCAGCCACGCCTACCATTCCCATCGCCCGCCCGCGCTGGTGGCGGGGCCACCACTGCGATATGAGTGAGATTCCGGGTGCCCAGACGGCGGCGTTTACGAAACCGGCCAGGCCCCAGGGGATTGCGAAAGTCCAGATGTTTGTGGCGAAGCTTGTCGTGACTGCCAGAATCGTTGTCGAGATCGCTCCAAACGTCACCCATAGTCGCAGACCGTAGGCCTCGGCCAATCGTCCGTGAACGAGGTCGCCCGCACCAAAACCCCATAGCAAGACGGCGTTGATTATTCCGATCTCGACGTGAGTGAAGCCGAGGTCTTCGCGGATGATCGGCGCAGCCGGCCACAGTGCAAATCGGCCCATGTACACGAAGAGGTAGAACCCGGCGAAGGCGAAGAGCGCCCGCAGCTTCCAACGGTTGTATTCGGCCCCCGTGGGGCTTTTATCGCCTGCAGGCAAGATCGTCGATTGTTCAGATGACATGAAGTAGGGGCCATCCTAGCGAACGAAATGTCGTTCGGGGCCCTTCATTAGGTCCAACGGAGAATTATTTCTATACCGAGCGAACCGAGGCCGAGCTGTGCATTCGCTTCACGATGGAGTTTGACCGTTGACCGGTCGGCAAGCGCAGCTAACTCGAGGGAGTGACCGCTGCCTGCTCGTCCACGCTCGTAAACGGGCGTGGAGTTTGTGCCCTGTTCCGGTTCCGTTGAGCGGCCCCGCTTGAACACGGGCGACCACCGGCACAGGCCAGCCTGAGAGGCCATCGGAGGTTCGCACCGTGGACCAGCGCCGCCGCACACCGATTACCGGTTAAGGCAAAAACAGTCAGGCGGCCACTCCCCACGGTGCGTTATACGTCCTAGTAGGCCGCGTTGTTCTCTCTTACTTTCGCCTGTTCCGCTGCTGCAACTGCGAGCGTGGCGGGAGTTGCTCCGAGAGCTTGCGCTGCCTTGATCATCGGCGCCTCGTACTTGGTCATCAGCTCAGCCAACCTGGGGATGTCTCTTGCGACCTCAAGTGGGATCTGGATGGCGCCGTGTTTGTCGGCTGCGATGAGGTCGCCGGGGCTGACCTTCATGCCGGAAACTTCGATGGTCGTGCCCAGTGCCTCTGCGTGAACGTATGCGTGCGAGACGCAGACATCTTTTGAGAGGAACTGGAAGCCCATCTCCCGTACCTCGTCCAGGTCACGTACGGTGCCGTCTGTGACGACGCCGACTGCTCCGAGACCCTTGGCGACGCTTCCATTCACTTCGCCCCAGAAGGAGCCAAGCGGTTTCTCGTCACGGTCGTGGATGACGATCATGCGTGGCGACGGCTGGGCGACGATTGACTCCCAGTACTGGTCTCGCGGGACGGACTTTCGGCCGGGAACGGCGGATGCGATCTCGACGGTTACGGCGTAGCCGACGACTGTCTTGAACTCCGGGAAGCGACAGATGATGTCGGGACGGGTGAAGCCGTCGGTCCAGGGTCGGAGTCCGTCTATCAGCTCAAGAGCGTTGGAGATAGTCGGGGTGTCGAGCTGTCGGATTGCATCCAGTTCAGCTTCGGTCAGTGGGGCGGTCGGCTCGGCCAATGTTTTGTCCTTTGTATGTGTTGATTTGTTTTGGTTCTGTGAGTCTGGAGCACTAAATGCCCATGATCCCGTAACCGCCGTCGACCGGCAACACGTGACCCGTGATCCCTGTAGAGAGGTCGCTCAGCAAGAAAACTGCGGCGTGCGCGACCTCGGTGTGCGTGATGTTTCTGCCGATCGGCGCGCGGTCTGCGTGGGCTCGCCGCATCTCGTTGAAGCCGGGGATGCTGCGGGCAGCGAGCGTTGGCAGGGGACCGGCTGAGACGGCGTTCACGCGAACTGCCTGCGGCCCGAACTCGGCGGCGAGCTGACGCACAGTGTTCTCAAGTGCCGCCTTTGCCGTGCCCATGACGTTGTAGCCTGGGTACACCTTTTCGGATGCATCAAAGGTCATGGTGACGACAGCACCGCCGTTCTCTCCCATGTGTGGGATTGCGAGAGCGGTGACCGGAATCAGCGTGTAAGCGCTGACCTCGAGCGCCGTGCGGAAGCCATCAATGCCGGTCTTCGAAAATTCGCCACCGAGATCGTCCCGCTCTGCGTACGCGATCGAATGGACGACGAAATCCAGGCCGCCCAGTGCGGCAACGGCGGTTTTGTAAGCCGCTTCGACCTGTGCGGGATCGGTTGCATCGCACTCCACTAGGCATGGATCGCCAAGTGAGGAGACGGCTTTTTTGACGGGTTCGAGCAGGCGTTCGGTCTGGTAGGTGAATGCAAGGTCGGCACCGGCGTCCGCCAGTTCCTGTGAGATGGCCCACGCGATGGATCGCGCATTGGCGACGCCAAACACGACGCCCTTCTTGCCGGTCAGGTCCAGTTTGGTCATGGGCGACTCCATTTCCTCATGTAAGGAGATGATCCGGGGTCTCGATCTAAAACCGGGTGACTCCGGGTAGTTGAGTTTCTGGTTTTTCTGACGACTTCTTTATATTTCTGAGCGGTAAACATATCACCCGATCACGTCCCGTCTACAGACTGTTTGAGATTGCCCACCATCGTGGGCAAAACGGCGAGTATGGCGACGGTGGTCCGTGTATGTAGTTGATAGTGACCTGGTCAGTGGTTTGCTGACGTCGGATGATCCGACGGGGTCTCGCCGGGAGGTCGGTCGTCTGGTAACCTCGGGGCATCGGATTTGGAGTCGCTTTCTGACCCCCATAGAGGTACACCTCCCCATTAGTCGTGTAGACCGCAAACTCAACTACGAAAAGCCGGTTCCTCCGGCCCTGCGGTTTCCCCCCGGCTCACCCGGCTACCTGACCTCTCGTAAATCTGGCCGTGAATCTGGGCGCCATTCGCCGAATTTACGAACTGAAGTAACAGAACAGCAGGCTTTTGCTTTGTCCGTCGCCGTTGTTCCGTTTTCGACTAGACCGGTATTACCGATATTTCCAATGAATTCGGTATTTTCTATGAAACCCGCACCCTCAGCGCTTTTTGAATCCCCGGCGCTTTTCAAATTCAAGGAGGCACGACCTTGACCCAGTACGTGTTTGTTACCGGGGGAGTAGTTAGCTCCCTTGGTAAGGGTATCGTCGTTGCCTCTATCGGGAGGATGCTGAAGAGTCGAGGCGCGACGGTCGCCGTTATGAAGCTGGATCCCTACCTCAACGTGGACCCCGGGACGATGTCTCCGTACCAGCACGGCGAGGTGTACGTGACCGGGGACGGTTCAGAGACGGACCTGGACCTGGGCCACTATGAGCGTTTCATAGACCTGGAACTCACTGCGACATCAAACGTCACGGCGGGTCAGATCTACTCAGACGTTATTACCCGTGAGAGAAACGGTCGTTACCTGGGCGGGACCATTCAGACGGTTCCGCATGTGACCAACCTGATTAAAGAGCGCATCCATGAGCTGGCAGACGAATCCGGTGCTGACGTCGCCGTAATAGAGGTGGGAGGAACGGTCGGCGACATAGAGGGGCTCCCTTTCCTTGAGGCTATCCGCCAGATGCACAACGACGTGGGGCGTGACAACGCCACCTACGTCCACCTCACGCTTTTGCCTTACCTGGGTTCGACCGGCGAGTTGAAGACTAAGCCCACGCAGCACAGCGTTCAGACGCTCCGCGGTATCGGGATTCAACCGGACGCGATTATTTGCCGAAGCGACTTCGATGTCGATCTGGGTCTGCGGAAGAAGATCTCGCTTTACTGTGACGTGCCAACCGAGGCTGTCATCGGCCTGGAAACTCTGGATACGGTGTACGCCGTGCCGCTTAGCCTGGAAGAGTCTGGCTTTGGAGATTTCCTTTCAGAGCGACTTGGCATTACCCGAAAACCAGACCTCTCTGCATGGTCAAATATGGTGGACAAACTTCGCGCCCCAGACCGTACCGTTCGTGTGGCGATCGTCGGGAAGTACGTGGAGCTTCCAGATTCTTACCTCTCCGTAATTGAAGCGCTCCGACACGCCGCGCTTGCCCACGGTTGTGCGGTAGAAATTGATTGGGTGAAGGCTGAGGATATTGAGGAGCATGGCGCAGACCAGTTGCTGAACCAGTCGTCCGGGGTGATTGTCCCGGGCGGTTTCGGTGAGCGTGGTGTGGAGGGAATGGTTTCTGCGGCCTCGTACGCACGCGAGCGCGGGATCCCCTATCTGGGTCTCTGCCTTGGTATGCAGGTGATGGTGATTGAGTACGCGAGATCTGTGCTTGGGCTGGAAGACGCCAACTCTGCGGAGTTTGATCCGGGCTCAAAGAACCATGTGATTGCGTATCTGCCGGGCCAGCAAGAGTTGGGCGAGACCGGGGGGACGATGCGTCTCGGTCTTTACCCGTGCAAGTTGATCGACGGTACTATCGCGGCTGATGCGTACGGCGATGAGATGGTGAATGAACGACATCGCCACAGGTATGAGTTGAATAATGAATACCGAGAACGTCTCAACGAGTCGGGTCTGATTTCTAGCGGTACCGCACCGGACGGATCTCTTGTGGAGATCAGCGAGGTGGCGGGACACCCGTTCATGGTTGGATCGCAGTTCCACCCTGAGTTTGCGTCCAGGCCGGACCGGCCGCACCCACTTTTCCGAGAGTTTGTTGGTGCTGCTATCGAAACCCTCCGTGAAGGTGCACAGCATGAGATGCCGCTGGACGAATCGTTGGAGGAGGAGGCGCCGTCTTCGCCTGAGATAGTTGCGCGATCAGGTATCGCTACATAGAGGAAAGAAGGACCTTGTGATATAATCGTGGGAGTGCTTACTT
>CAUZRH010000017.1:0-13288 GCA_963582115.1 Dehalococcoidia bacterium | reverse complement strand
GTCACTTATTGCTTCGTAAGCCGAACGCCTTCCAACCGATGCCGAATCCTCACCATCCAACGATTCGAAACCGTGTTCTTTCAAGAACTCGGCGATACCGTCAGCGTCGATGTTTCCCGATAGTGCAGCGTCCAGCGTGTCCCGGGCAGGGCCATGGGCGTCACGGTACTCAAACATGCCGTCCAGCACCCGTGTGCCCTGTGCAATAGCTCGAGCGAAACTCTCTTCTTCGATCTCCATGGCTCGGAGGATGAAAGGTCGGTTGTCCCTCAACTCCGGGTACACGTCGGACATCTTGTCCATTGCGACTTCGGCGACCTGCCCGATGAAGGGTCCTTCGATTCCAAGCGCTAGTCCGAATCGCATGGCGCGCCTGATGATCCGGCGCAGGACGTAGCCACGGCCAGTGTTGCCGGGAACTACACCATCGCCGATTAGAAACGATGCAGAGCGCGCGTGCTCGGCGATCGCACCGATGGCGCGATCGATCCCTGTGTCTGCACCCCACTCTCGACCTGTTAGCTCTTCAACCTTTGATATGACCGGGACGAAAACGTCCGTGTCGTAAAGAGTTCCAACGTCTTGGAGTACAGCAGCGGCCCTCTCCAGTCCCATGCCGGTGTCGATGTTCTTGTTAGGGAGAGGCTTGTCGTTGCCTTCAATATCCCGGTAGAACTGCGTGAATACGAGGTTGTAGACCTCGAGAAAATCGTCGTGGGTATTGGGCCCCCAGCCGTTCTGTCGGATCGGATCGTCCAGAGCAGGGACGTCGTCCAGCGAGCCACGGTAGTAGTGCAACTCGCTGCACGGACCACATGGCCCTTCTGCGCCCGCCGGTCCCCACCAGTTGTCCTCGTCACCGAATCGATATATCCGCTCCGGCTGCATACCCAGATCCAGCCAGACCTGTTCGGCCTCGTCATCGTCCTCGTAGACGGTAATGTACATCCGTTCTCGGTCAAACCCGAGATGGTTCACCATCAGGTCCAGAGACCATTCGCAGGCCTCTTTCTTGAAGTAGTCACCAAAAGAGAAGTTGCCAAGCATCTCAAACAGAGTCAGATGCGTAGCGTCCCCGACCTCATCAATATCGGTGGTCCTGAAGCTCTTTTGCGAAGTCGTTAGGCGAGGGTGCGGCGGAGTGCTCTCGCCAGAAAAATAGGCCTTGAACTGTGCCATGCCGGAGTTGGTGAGCAGCAACGTGGGGTCGCCCGCCGGGATCAACGAAGCTGCGGGCATGCGCATGTGATCCTGCGCCTCAAAATATTTGAGGAACACTTCGCGGATTTCGTCCGTACTACGCGGCATTGAACGTGAATCGGGCATAAACGTGGGGTCTGGCCTGGCTGTCTGGTGGGCTGTCGTATTCGGGGGCGCGCCAAGTCCAGCACGCCGGGCAATCATTCTATCGGCAGAGACGGATCAGTGAGTTGTGTTGCGCAAGGAACCTGAGCCGGTCGCCATATGTCAGGTGATGATCCAGTACGCGATTCACCCAGCCAAGGATGTACGTTACACGTTACTCAGGAATGAACCGCCAATGATGCCTAGTGCGATCATGAAGGTGAGAACGGCAAGGATAGTAACCGCTACTTTCAGGCCGACACTGACTATCGCCCGGAGATCGACGCCTAGCCCGATTCCGACCATTGCCACGGTGAACAGTAGTTTGGACGCGTCACGCACATGTGAGCCGAGTTCTGCGCCGATGATGTCGAACGACCGGAACGTTGAGAGGACGGCGAAGCCGATCAAAAACCACGGCACGAACCCTGTCACTCCGGTCAGGCGAAATCCGCCTTTGACCGTGTCGTCTTCTTTGCCAGGGCCACCGGTTATCGTCTCCAGTGCGCCGCTCCGTCGTTGAATTATCTGTGTCGCTATCACCATTGGAGAGAGCAAAAATACCCGGCTCAGCTTGACGACGACGGCCACGGACGCAGACGTCTCGCTCACCACTGCCGCCGCCGAATACACCTGGGCCATGGCGTAAACGGCAAGCCCGGCAACGATGCCGTAGTGGTAATCGCTCAATCCGAAAACCGGAACAAGTAGCTGCAAAAGAAGTATCTGTGCAGCTCCAAGAATCGCGCTGATACCGATTGCTGCGCCCACATCCTGCGGACTGGCACGAATCACCGGAGCCATCACGGCGATGGCCGAATTACCGCATATCGAATTGCCAACGCCGACAAGAATGGACAGTTTCCGGCTCAACCCCAGTAGCACGTGCCCAACGAAATACGCCAGCGCCATGCTGCCAATCACGCCGGTGACTACGAGCCCGAGTAGTCCAACTCCGGACTGAATGATGTCCGGCATGAAGACACTCGCGCCGAGGATCATTACGGCGAACTCAAGAAGGCTCTTACCAGCGAATTTAGACCCCGCTTGATGCCAGTTGCCCGAAGGGGTCAGGTTCTTGACGGCGATTCCGAAGACCAGCGCTATCAGCAGCCCGTCGTAATACGGGTTATCGAGTGCCCGGTCCCCCAGATAAATAAAAACCCCGACCGTGGCGGAGAACGCCAGGCCGGGTAGAAGGGGACGCAACCGGGAATAGGCTGGTGCGTCCGCAATGAGGGTTAGTATCGACATCGACACATACAAGTACAGGTACAGGTACAGGTACAGACGCGGTGCGGCATGGTGATCCTCTGGCGTGGGTGTGGCACGGACTACAGAGACCATGCCTAACGGGCATGTATCCTAATCGACATGCGGGTTCGAGTCCCGCCTTCCCCACCAATAAAACAATCGTAAAACCGGCCTCGGCGGCGTAATTGCTACCGGGGCCGGTTCTCGTTTGACAGCAGATTTGACATCAACCGGGGCGCACTTTCGCTCAGCTCAGGTAGTCCGTCACCTGCCACAGCACCGCTAGCTCTTGTCTGTCCGGTAGCCGCCAGAGAACCGTTCCCGAGGGTCAACTACCCGTCTAGATCGCGCTACGTCCTTCAAGTTCACGTCATGGTCCAGAACGGCGTGAATGATCAGCATGTGCGGGAACTGCAGTGCGAAGGTCCTAGAGGTCTACTTCCTCGCTGACGCTATGACATCGCCCTCACTGGCAAAACCTCTACCGGACCCATTGCGAGGTGACTCTCAAAAAGTTTGGTTACTTCCTCGAATGAATCAGACTCGATTACAGCAAAAACTTTGTGCTCGACGGGATATCCCCATACGCCTACTACCTTTACGTGTTCGTTCCCGTCCATCCACGGCATCGGCTTCCCAGGTTGTCGGGGCAGCACTTTGCCGTTTTGAACTCTGGCACATGTCATATGGTCGTGTTGGGCGATAATGTGGAACAGCATAAAAGTTCTCCTTAGCGTGCTTCTTCAGGGTTGGCCCGGTCATTTAACCATGGCCGGAACCTAGGCGCACTTCCGACTCAACTCCGGTAGTCCTCCACCTGCCACAGCACGGCTCGCTCGCGCTCAGTTGCAAGGAAATTGATGCAAACATTTCTACCTAGCAAAAACTTTAGTACATCGGCCCAAATCCTTGACTATCGAAGACTGGGCAAGCAGAGAGTAGAGGCTTATCAGCTGTGGCTAGGCCAGTGGCCTAATCATCCTGCTGCAAAGATGTGGCTTGGGTATCGTGAAGCCCTAGCCTTATATACCAACACCATTATCGAGGAGTGGATAGGCAGAGGTTATAAAAACAACATGGAAATGCTGCCAGTTGGTGAAGTTGTTTATCCACCTTGGCTTGGTAGTGATATTCATGCAACCCATAGAAGTAACTTACTTCGTAAAGACCCGGAGTATTACAGTCATTTCAATTGGGCAGAGCCTGATGATATGGAATACATCTGGCCTACCAAGGTGGATGCAATATAGCTAGGCATCGCAAAAACAGGCGACGATGAGTAGCACACCGGTGATGAGGTCAACCTCCCTCACACTCCGTCGCCAGAAGTTCGTCTCCGAGTACGTCGAGACGGGCAACGCAACCCAGACAGCGACGCTAGCCGGCTACAGCAGATCAGGTGCGAGGGCCGCTGGCGTGATCTGTACATAACGGCACGGTACGGCGCAGCGGTCGTCAGGCATAGGGGAATCCTGTCAATCGTGGCACAGCGGGCGGTGTACGGGAGCAGGAGCGGCGTGAGGTAGCGAAGGTACGGGGTACTCGTTACTAGATCGGGAAACTTTAAGTGGAGGTACTGTGCCGCAGATTTTTTCACTGACCCAGAGAGGAATCGAGACGCTCCAGTAGCGTCCGCGAATCAGCCCCTGTTATCTGGTCCTCCTCCCATTCGCGAACAGCTTCGCCGCACAATTGAGGACCGAGGCTCTCAGCAAGAAAACCCGTCATCCTGGTTGATCTCTGTGTCACAGTTAACGCAGTGGGGTGTTAAATACATCGTCAATCTCGCTTATTCCTGCCTCCAGCGTGCCAATGCTCCACACTCGGACGAACCGGTCCTGATATCGGCATGACCGTGAAAGAGTCTTATCGAGACGAAGCTATCTTTAATGGTTATCTCGAGGGAGGGTCATACTTATTCGTTATCCCATCGCTGGATTTCAGGAATAACGTGAACACGATTTTGCGGTCGATGCGAGAGTACGCTAGCACCGACCGCTCCCTTCTTCTGCCCGGACGATTTGATCCAGCCGGGACAGCAATGAGACCAAACATTCACCCGACCTGGAGTCGAACATAGATGACGAACTCACCAATCGTGACCAGCGTTGAAGTCAACGTGATCGAGTTTGAAACTCCTGACCTCACGACTGAGCCGGTTATCGGACTGCCTATTTACGAGAAGGGCTCGACTATGCGGCGCAAGGCTCATGTGCTGCGCATCAATACGGACGTCGGCATCACTGGCGAGTACTTTGGCGGCAGCGCCCTTGATTACGCCGCCATACCGGGCCTTACCAGGCTGCTGATCGGCAAGAACGCTCTCGACCGTGAGATGTTCTACAACGACTCCAAACAGGCCACGGCCGCGGCAAACGCCAGCATGGGTCGCTCGCAGCTTGATCTCGCACTCTGGGACATCGCCGGGAAGCTATTCGACGTCCCGGTACACCAGATGATGGGCACGTATCGGACAGTGCTGCCGTGCTACGCCAGCACGTACGCAGCCGACTTCGACCCGGCAGGGCTTTCCAGCGCAGAGGCGATGGCCGACTTTGCAGAGCAGTGCTTTGAGCTTGGCTACCCGGCCTTCAAGATTCACCCGTGGATGGGCCAACCGCTGGACAAGCAGATCGATCTGGTCGCAACGGTGGGTAAGCGGATGGCTGGGAAGATGGAGCTGATGCTTGATCCGGTCTGTACCTACGAGACCTTTGGCGACGCAGTGAAGGTGGGCAAGGTCTGCGATGAGTGGGGTTACTACTGGTACGAAGACCCGTTCCGGGACGGCGGCGTCTCGGCGTTCGCACATAGGAAGCTGCGAGAGATGATCAAAACGCCGATCCTCCAGACGGAGCACGTTCGTGGCCTTGAGCAGCACGTGGATTTTCTGGTGGCAGGAGGGACCGACTTCGTTCGGGGCGACCCGGATCACGACGGCGGAATCACCGGGTTGATGAAGATTGCGCACGCCGCAGAGGGTTTCGGGATGGACCTTGAGATTCATGTGGCGGGGCCGGAACGAAGACAGGCCATGGCGGCGATGCGGAACTCGAACTTTTACGAGCTGGGTTTGCTGCACCCGGTACATCCCGGCATGAAGCCCCCGGTTTACCTGAACGGGTACGCCGACAACCTGACCGCTATAGACGAGAACGGGAATGTCACTGTCCCGGACCTCCCGGGACTGGGAGTACCACTGGACTGGGACTACATCAACGCCCACACAACGGACCACGCCACGTTCTCCTGATGATCGGCCGGGGCGGGAGGTGGCGGGAGTTCTCCGTCACCCTGATTCGCCAGGTCCTTCACCACCGGGAGGACCTGGCGAATCAGGGTTCTTTTCGGCACGGAGTGAAAGGCTCCTCATAGCTCAACACATTGCCATTGCCATCAACTGCGACATTTACGTCAGCCTCGTGGTCAACGACCGCAAACTGAACCATGTCTAACGGGCATGTGTCTTAATCGACGTACGGGTTCGAGTCCCGCCTTTCCCACCAAGAAAACAATCGTAAAACCGGCCTCGGCGGCGTAATTGCTACCGGGGCCGATTCTCGTTTGACAGCAGATTTGACAGCAACCCGGGCGCACTTTCGCTCAGCTCCGGTAGTCCGTCACCTGCCACAGTCTCACTGGTTCGCGTCTGTACGAATTAGAACACCGGAGGCTGCCGCAGATCAGGTGCGAGGGTCGCTGGCGTGCTCCGTCTGCAAACGTCCAGTCTCTAATTTATTGACTGGTTCCGCCTAAGGGGCCAGGTCAACCCCGTATAAACCACCTAGGACTTACTGCTTCGAATGTACAACCCTGGCTAGTGTTTGGCGGACCATCGTGGTGAGTCCGGCAACTTGGCCAAGTCCCGTCTTGTAATTCTCGTTTTCCCTCATTTCCACTTGTTCCATTTCAAGCTCCTCAAGGGAACGGTACAAACCAACAATTCGTACCAGGTCAGGATTCCCGAGAACTGCCATATTGATCATTGGCTTTCTGCCGGGACGATTACTGCGCATTTCACGTACCACGTTAAGGAGGTTAGACGCCTCTCCCCTTTTGGCCAAAAGACCTATACGGCTCATATATTTCGGCATACTACCTTGGTCATCTGGGCCAAGCTCAACAGGGTCAATAATCCTGTAAAGGGTTGTGGTGACTTTCGCGGCAAGAGCATTCGTCGAAGCGTACTGTGCAGCGCGTTCTGGAGCGTTCATAACTTCGTCTTGGACTTTTTCAAAATCCGAAAGCGAGTCGAATAGCAATGCATTCGTCACGGTGGGGTCAGCCATAACGGGGAAAGACGTATCGAAAGAAACGTTGCCTGGAGCATCAGCTCCATTGAGGGTTTCAACCGCGGAAGCAATAAGAGCACCCTCTTGACCCGGTTTAGTAATCCTAGCGATGTTCATAATGAAGTTAGGCATGTTGTCTCCTAGCGAAGTTTGAACCTAGTTCCCGTCTAGTCGGGACTGTAACACCAACACCAAATACTGCCCACTCCGGAGGGGTTGTTTCGCGCCCAGGGATCAACCGGGTGCACTTCCGCTCATCTCCGGTAGTCCGTCACCTGCCACAGCACCGCAAACTCACGCCTGTCCGGTAGCCGCCAGACAACAGTCCCAGATGGTGAAGTGACGCGCCGAGACTGCGATACGTCCCCCAGGCTCACGTCATGGTCGAGGACGGCGTGAATGATCAGCATGTGCGGGAACTGCAGTGCGAAGGTCGTGTCGGTGATGGAAGGGCAGAGACCGCAGATCAGGTGCGAGGGTCGTTGGCGCGCTCCGTACATGGCAAGACGATACGGCTCCGCGGTCGGCGTCGATAGTGGAATGTGTCAGTCAGGTCGTAACGAGCGGTGTATGGGTCCAGTAGTGGTGCGTGGTAACAAAGGTGGGGGTACCGGGGTAGACCTTATTTGGATCGGGAAGCTGGTGGTGGAGGTACTAGGCCGCAGATTTCGCTTGACGCCAAGTACGTCTGTATGATCGTGGGACGACGTTCGGGACCTTTAAATACCGGACCCTGGGAGTTGACCATTGGCGCGCATGAGAAACAACTATGTCCGGGACAAACTGCGACGTGGAGAACCGTCAATCGGTGTTTTCCTTGGCTTGGAAAGCCCTAACGTGGCGGAGCTATTTGGTCACCACGGGTTCGAGTGGCTCTTGATTGAAACTGAGCACAACGGGCTGGATGCAGCGGAAGTCGAGACGATGGTCAGGGCCATAGAAACCACCGAAGCAATACCTCTCGTCCGCGTTCCCTCACACGACCAGGTTCCAATCCAACGTGCATTGGACATCAGTGCGCTCGGTGTGAAAGTCCCGATGATTAAGACCGCGGAAGAAGCCCAGAGAATCGTATCGTTCACGCGCTACCCGCCGGAGGGAATACGTAGTTGGGGGCCAATGCGGGCCTCTGGCTATACGGCACATGAGCCAGATTATTTCGCGAGGGCCAACGAAAACATTCTGGTCACGTTGATTCTTGAAACTGTTGAAGCGGTCGAAAATCTCGAAGAGATATGTTCGGTCCCTGGAATCGATGCGATCTCTATAGGGCCTGCCGATTTAGGGGCGGCACTCGGTTATGACCCGCTCGTAAGGACCCATCCTGACATTGAAGCCGTGGGTAGGAAGATGATCGAGGTCGGGAACCGGACCGGGGTAGCGATGGGCATCAGCGCACGCACTCCGGCGGACATCCAAAAACGACTGGATGAAGGCTTCTTGATGATCAACTACGGGGCTGACTACGCCTTATTGGCCGGGTTGGCACGCGAGGGTATCCAAGGTTTCAGGGACGCGACTTCGGCTTCGTAGCCACGATCCCGTACCGAGGCCAGGGGCACCTTGACCGAGAAGTCCCTGTGCCAATTCGACCCGCGGGAGTCCCGCCATGGATGTACCATCGGTCCCACAACATGAGCACAGTAGAGGAGACGGTGAACGAAGTGCCTGAATATCTAAATTGTCGGTCCTGTGACACCGGTGACCTGCTGCCCCTGTCCGACTTTGGAGCGCATGGTGCAGCGGTCCACTACAAGGCGTGGGTGTGCTCGAACCCTGATTGCGGCTTCAACCTGAAGATCAGGAACGGCGACGTGTTCATAGGCGAGCCTATTCTGGACGGTCAGGAACGCGGCCAACGGGAGCTAGGTCCGCCTCAGGAGTTCCGCCGTTAGCCGGGTCACACAGAGCGGGCCGAAAATTAACTGTTCATTCCACTCGTCAACATTGTGATCGTTTTTATGCTGGCATTCCGTTCGGGAACTCGCGGAACCAATAACCACGGCAACGAACCTGAGGGCCTTGCCGTTGGGGTTTAATCTGTGAAACTCGTCCACTGACCAGCGATCTACTTGGATCTGGACGTGGGGCGACTAACAACCCCGCCGAATACGCCCTCACCATGACATCCACCTCCCTCACACACCGACGCCGTCGTTTCGTAGAGGCGTACGTAGGAACATGAAACGCTCGCGCGGAGAAGCCCCAACATTCACCCCGTCAATCCTCACACCATGCATTAGTTGACCAGGGCTGGCCTCTGATACGAGTTCTCGCAGACGTCCCACAATGCCCCAGCCAACGCCGATCACGTCCACACTGAGATGCCGACCAGTTAGCCCTCGCCATCGTCTTTGGCGACATCGTCCGGATCCACTTTTCTGCGCTCGGAAGAGTGTTCAAGTGCCAGGCGGTCCAGCTCTGCCATTCTTTCAGACGAACGCGGATTCGTGCGATGCTCCTCGTCGTCGTCATCGTTGTTCAGGTACGCGGGCCGTGAGCGTTGTCTGATCTGGCGCGAGATATCGTCCAGCTCCGACAACCGTTCCAACGACCGCGGGTTCGGGCGACTTCGGCGCTCGACCTCTGCCGTGAGGGTCGACTCTCTGAGCGCCTCACGACGCTCATCTTCCGACATGTCCAGATCGCTCAGCATCTCGGCATCCGCATGCACGTCCTCATCGCCCTGGTTGCCCTTTGAGGGATGCGCCCCAACGCCCCAGTAGATGGTCTGATGCGGGAACGGTATTTCGATGCCCTCTGCGTCGAACCTGTCTTTGATGCGCTTACGTAATTCGCCCGCAATCTCCCACTGCGTCAGAGGACGGCAGACGCCGAGCATCTTGATGGTGATCTGCGAGTCGTCGAAAGAATCTATCCGGAGAACTTGCGGCGGGTCGATGATCTTCTCCGCCCAGTAGTCCTCGCCTGACAGCTCCATTCCAATTTCGTTCAGGATGTCAAACACGTGGTCCATGTTTTCTTTGTATGCCACGCCAACGTTCAGGTTTATTCGTGACCAAAACTTGGTGTAGTTTGATGCAACGCTAATCTCGCCGTTTGGGACCACGTGTACTTTGCCGTCCAGGTCTCGCAGTACGGTCCGTCGAAGGTTGATGCTCTCCACGGAACCGGCGATTCCGGCAATAGATACGACGTCACCCGTGCGGTACTGGTTCTCTGCAACGATGAAGAACCCGGCGATCATGTCTTTGACCATCGACTGAGCGCCAAAGCCGACGGCGATTCCTGCGATGCCAAAACCGGCGATCATCGGGCCTATCGGCACGCCGATCTCGGACAGCACGGAGAATATTGCGATGGCCCATACAAGGATTGTCAGCGCGTAAACGATCACGCCGGATAGCGTCTGCGCACGAAGTTCCTGCGCACGGTTACTCGACGAGTTGGGCAGCCCGGGATCTTCGCCCTCGGTCAGCACCAGACGACCCATAGCCGTTGGGATCAAGCGCCTCAAAAGCCGGATGGCGATGTAGGCGATGCCCCATATGACGAAGATCGGAATAATTCGCGGCCGAATATCGTCGCCGACCGACAGGAGACCATTGCCAATGGCCTCCCAGATAGGAGCGACGTCCTGGTCGAGGACGTTGGCGATCAATAGCCCGAATGGGACTCCTACCAGGATCAGCAACATCGGGCCTTCGGTAAGGAAAAGCACGAGCGTCTGTATGCGGCCGTTCACGTGGCCAATACCCTGGTCTTCAAGCGCAGTTGCGGCGGATCGGAGCAAGCGGTGAAGGAATATGCGGAGTATGAACCAGACGACTATGGCGGCTAGAGCAAGCAGCCCGGCCCAGATGCCCTCATCGGCCACCCACGCCAGGAACGATCCATCAGATGGGTTCCCGAACAGGTCTCGCAATTCGCCCTCCGGCAATGGCGGTGCCAATCAGAGCGGCAACGAAATATGTCACGCCCGGCACGCCGATTCACGGAGATTATATGTGGCGTTGCATTTGCAAACCTACGGAGCAGCGATACCGATTGGGTTTGAAGTGCGTGAACTTTAACCCCCTGTCCCTGTCGTGAGAGGCCGGCGTACACGAAGAGTGAGGGGTCTGCCGTTTGCAGAGCGGCACGACGCCAGCGCGTTTTACCAGCGTCAAGACCCAACGGGTGGGGCAAGCCCCGCCCCTACAACACCCAGTCGCACGCGAACCCACCATCCAAAGTGGACGCCGTAAAAATATCCGCCCAGCCGGGCCTCCACCTGGCCCTTACTTGAAGATGTTCTTGATCTTCTGAATGATCCCGCCGCCGCCGCCCCGACGCCATCGGTCGAAACTGGCCTCGGCTGAACTTGCTCTTGAGAGACGGGACTTCCGCTCTTTCAGATAGTCACGGATGTGCTTCTCTTCACCCTTATCCAGCCAGTAACCCTCTTCGTCCGGGCAACGCTCGATCTCCAGCGGCCAACCCCGGTATCGGAACCTGAGCATCTGCTTGCTGCAGTGCGGGCAGGCGTGCTCGACCTCGTGATCCCCGAAATGGATCGTGCCTTTGGGGATATCGTGATCGAATACCTGGTCTTCTAGCTCGGCCAGCTGATCGTTGTCCAGAAATTCTCCGTCACACTCCGGGCAGCGATCTACTTGCAGGCCTCGGAGCTTGGCGTGCTGGAGTTCTGATCCTTCTACTGGGCAGAGCAATGAAAATATCCTCGAATTAAAGGCGGTTCGTGAGTCGACTCAAGGCGTCGCGTCGGTGCCTGATATCAAACCTATAATACTGCCCCAACTATTAAATGAGATTCCCGCCTGATACTTACGAGTGCAGACGGGCGACATGAACGGAGCCAGGATGGGCGTCTACGAAGACCTTGGACTGACACCGATCATCAACGCTTCCGGGTCCGTCACCCGGCTCGGCGGAGCGCCGATGCCCCGGGAAGTACTGGACGCCATGACCGAGGCGGCCGCCGGGTCCGTTCCGATCGAAGTTCTTCAGGCAAAAGCCTCAAGAGATATCGCATCGACTACCGGCGCTGAGGCGGGAATCGTAACCGCAGGCGCGGCTTCTGCGCTGACGCTCGGTGCGGCGGCGATCATGACCGGCTGGGACCGGGGCCGCATGGAATCGCTGCCACACACCGACGGGTTTCCGAACGAGTTCGTGGTCGCACGTGAGCAACGCTCTGGATACGACCACGCCGTACGTGCCGCTGGTGCGCGACTGGTCGAAGTAGGCTTTAACGAGATCGTCCCCGGGGCAGGGGTTCGTCGGACTGAGCCGTGGGAGTACGAAGCGGCGTTCGGTCCCAACACTGTCGGCGTGCTATACGTCTTCACGTCGGACTCCGAACCACCGCTTGTCGAGGTAGTAGCCCGGGCGCACAAACACGGTCTGCCGGTTCTCGTGGACGCCGCGGCCGAGTTGCCGCCGCGATCAAATCTGATCGACATCCCTGCGACCGGGGCCGACCTCATAGCCTTCAGCGGCGGTAAGTCGATCCGCGGCCCGCAGTCTACCGGGATACTGGCCGGACGCCGGGAGCTGGTCGGCCCGGCCTTCTCACAGCTTGTCGATATGGACGATCACCCCGTGCTCTGGGACCCACCGAAAGACCTGGTGGACATCGAGCGTTTCGAGGGCGGTCCGCCGCGGCACGGCATCGGGCGCGCCCATAAAGTCTCCAAGGAGGAGATCGTCGGCCTACTCACGGCACTGAAGCTGTTCGCCGCCGGAGCCTACGACGAGGAGGTCGCAGGGTACCGATCGCGTTTGGAGCGGATCGCCTCCGTACTGTCAGATTCACCGGTCACATGCACGCTCCATGATCGCGGTGACGGCGAGTCGTACCCGCTACTGGAAATAACCGTAGACGAAGACGCGGTTGGCAAAAGCGCTTTCGAAATATGTGCGTCACTTCGAGCAGGAAGCCCGCCGGTTTACGCGGGCCACGGGAAACTGGCACAGGGCACGCTCATAGTGAATCCGCTCCACCTGGATGATGCCGCGGCGGACACGTTGGCGCAGCGTGTTCGGGAGGAGCTGGGAACGGGTTGAGGACGGACGCCGTTGTCTAGTCAGAGGGGCGTGCCTTGAGGAACGATGGCCCGTCAGCGTTGAGTCGAACAGGGATGGCGAGGAGGGAGCGACTATGAACAGAACACTTATAGTTCTGGCAAGCGCATCTGCTGGTGTGTTGATCGCCTGCTCGTCCCCGAGACGCCTACCCCAACGATGCAACCGTCCCCGACGCACCGAGTGCAGTGCTGGACCGGCTTCACGCCGAGACCTTCTTTCACGACGATCATCTGGAAATCATGGGCTACCTGCCGTTCGATGTGGACTTGCCTCGGCCTGCCGAAGTCATTTCCCGTCCGTCGCCCCACGTGTCGAGAGGGCTGGGGTGAGGGAGGCTCGAGGTCTCG
>CAUZRH010000016.1:0-13469 GCA_963582115.1 Dehalococcoidia bacterium | reverse complement strand
TGCTGTGATGGTGCCTCAGATCGGGAATGTTGAAGAGGCCAAGCAGGCCATCCAGTACGCCAAGTACCCGCCGCTGGGTAACCGCGGAATCTCTCCGACCTGGCCCGAACTCGCTGGCGAGGATTTCATGGACGTGATCAACACGGCCAACGATGAGACTGTGTTGATCCTCCAGATGGAGTCGATCGAGCACTACGAGCAGGTGGACGACATCCTTGCGCTTGAGGGCTTTGACGTACTGTTGGTTGGCCCGATGGACCTTTCTGCGTCCCTCGGCGTTATGACCGACATGCAGAACCCCAAGGTCCAGAGCATCATGGAAGAGATGCCCAAGCGGGCAGAAGGCTCTGGCAAGATCATCGGGACCACTCTGGGAAGCCCGGATGAGATTCGGCAGAAGGTCGACTGGGGCTACAAGTTCCTTAACCTTGGTAGCCCGCTGGGATTCGGGATCAACTTCGTCAACGAACGATTTGTTGAATACCGAGAGCAGGCGGGAAACTAGGGCCGCGAGACGGCGTTTATACAGGCTGAATAGTCCGCTCCCCGGGTCTTTCCGGGGAGCGGGACGACAACTGGAGTGATATATGGTCCTGCCACGTTTTCGAGTACCTGAAGACATCGCAATTCGCGTCCCGCAGGAGAACATGCGGGCAACTCTTGAGGACATGTTCAAGCATGTAGGCATGTCGGAAGAGGATGCTGCCCAGTCCGCAGACGTTCTGATTTTCGCTGACCTGCGGGCTATCGAGACGCACGGCGTGTCGAACATGATGCGCTCCTACATGGAGCGGTTTGCCGCTGACGACATTAACCCGCGCCCCAACTGGAAAATCACGCGGGAGTCGATGTCTACGGCGACTATCGACAGCGATTCCGGGCACGGTCTGGTGATCGGCCCGAAGGCGATGAATATTGCGATAGAGAAGGCGGAGAAGACGGGCATCGGTGCGGTCGCCGTCGGTAACGGTCGACACTTCGGTGCGGCTGCATATCACGCAATGATGGCGTTGCCACACGACATGATCGGCGTGGCGATGACTGTAGGCGGCATTAACGTGCTGCCGACCTGGAGCTCGGAGCCGCTTATCGGCCTGAACCCAATTGGCTTCGCAGCGCCGACTCGCAATGAAGCGCCGTTTGTCTTTGATGCAGCGATGAGCAGTGTGGCCGGTAACAAGGCGACGCTTGCCAAGCGGCTGGGCGTCAAGATGATGCCGGGCTGGATCGCAGACGAATTCGGTACTCCGATCATGGAAGAGACCGATGTACCTGAGAAGTCGTTCATGCTGCCGGTAGGCGGAACGCGTGAGCTTGGCTCTCACAAGGGATACGGGCTATCTGTCATGGTCGACATCCTGTGCGGCGTGCTTTCCGGCACAGGCCCGGGATTTGTCGTCAAGGGACGGGCAGAGCAGGGCAAGGCTTCAGGCGGCGCTGCAACGCACCACTTCACGGCCTACAAGATCGAAGCATTCACGGACCTGGAAGGGTTCAAGGACGACATGGATCACTTCATGAAGACTTTGAAGGACTCGAAGCCTGCGCCGGGTAACGAACGTGTTGTGTACGCCGGTTTGCCGGAGCACGAAGACAACATCGATCGCGCTGCGAACGGTATTCCTTACCACCCCGAAGTCATAGACTGGTTCAGGGACATCACGTCCGAACTGGAACTGGAGTGGCGCCTGACCTAGGCGACTGGGCCGGATCGACCGGCTAAAAATTAAGAGACTGATTCTGCCCGGATATTGGCCCTGTAAAGGGACCAGTTCCGGGCAGCGTCGTTAGTGATCAATTCCGGATCATCCACCCGAAGCGTGTCGCCCAATCATCGAGACACGCTTCGGGTGTCGTCGTCCCCGGCGTGTTGGCCGTCATAATGACGATTCCACTGGAGTTAGGGGGAGGCCAAGACCACCTGCCTGTCCCCCCAAACTCCAGTGTTGGCCGGGGATGGCCTGTGTGGGGTCGTCAGGGCCGATTACGTTGCGCTTCATCCATGACGCTGCTGACCCAAACCATCCCAGCCGACTCCAGGAGCCCCGTTTCTTCTGGGCCGTTTCAGAGTCTAACTCCCTGATCCAGGACACGATGGTGTAGCGGTCAGGCCCGGGATTAAATTCCATCTCATCCATGATGGTCCGTCCGGCCCATGCGGTTCGACTGATTCGCTGGCGCGCCAACTCTCCTACGACCTCAAGTTCGTAGTACCTGACCATTGTTTCGCCGGCTGTTTCTGAGATGGGCCGTTCACATAGGTATTGAGGCGAAATGGACGGTGAAGCGGCATTGATGTGATCGACGGCGACGATGTGTTGCGCGAGGGGGGGGAATTCCTGTAACGACCAGTCCCGAGTGTAATAAACAGTCAGAATCTGAGGGCGTTTTGGGTGAGCGATGAGCAGGAGTCACTGCAAGAACAGGTCCGCATGGCGGGAGAAACTCGGGGACCGGTTTGGAAACCGTATTCATTCTGTCAACTGGGTACGGTTTCTCACTAAAGCTGTATTAGCTTCTGTGTTGGGGGGGGTGCTGAGCAAGCGAGTAGCGGGGTTGGCGCGCACTCGTAGAAAAGGTGGGCTAGTCGTCGTTTTCGGCGGCTTCGCGCTCGGCGTCGGGCATGTAACGGTAGTTCTTGACACCTGGGAGGAATTGCCAGATGAGTCCAACAACCACGATCGAAATTATTCCGCCAATGACCATCGTCGGTCCGGCCCCGACTATGGCAGACATTTGTGCCACTTCGTATTGGCCGACATGATTTGCACTCATCGCTGCGAATGAGTGCGCACTGCTGGCCCGGCCAAGCAACCTGTCAGGGGTCGTTAGTTGCACCACTGTTTGACGCGTGACCATACCGACGGCATCGGTCGCACCGAGACAAGCAACTATGATGAGTCCGATCCAGAAAATGTGGATTGACCCGAACGCAATCAGTAGCAATGCGTAAAGTGCAGTTGCAATAAGCACCAAAACACCTTTACGAGGCATTTTTGCGGCGTATAGCACTAATGCACTACCTACTATTCCACCCACGCCGTTGACGCTTGTCAGGATTCCAGTTCCCGATGCTCCCAATCCGTAGAGTTGATCAGCGAATATCGGGAAAAGGAATCTGTAAAAGCTGAATACGGTCACACCGATATCTAGTAAGTACAGGCCGGGTAAAATCCTGTGTCTTCTTACGAATTTGATTCCTTCAAGCAATGAAGCCCACGTCGATGTGAACGTGACTTTGGCCATTGTGTCAGCGGGTTTTCCGGATACCCGTATTAGGTATGGTGAGATCACACTGATGGCCGAGATAACCATGGCCAAAGCAAACGCCCAATCGACGCCGAATAATTCGTACGCCTGCCAAAAAGCGAGTGGTGCCACAATGCTGGCGACTTGGAATGTCGCTGTGTTGGTAGATACAGCATGGGACAGATGAGAACGTGGGACCACGCGAGCAATCATTGCTGGTCGGGCGGATCCCCCTAGAACGTTGACCATGCCCGTTACGATCTGAACAAGGAAAATATGCCAAATGGCCAACGATCCGGCAAAAGCGGCTAACGAGAGGCCGACAAGTGAGGCAAATGACACAAATTGAGTCATCACCATCAACTTTTTACGGTCGACGAGGTCGGACAATATCCCACCGAATATGACGACTGGGATTTGAGAAATTTGTACTGCGCCAAGGAGACCAAGCGTTACTGCTGAGCCGGTCTCGTCATAGAGCCACTGGGCACTAATCAGTAGCCTGAGCGTCATGGCAGTAGAAGCGGCTGTCCCGCTGAGCCAGAGCATTGTGAAATCGTAGTGGGCGAAGGCCGACCATGGCTTGAGGGAAGCTTCTACTTCGGCCTGTTCGACCGCCTGAGCGTCTTCGACGGATGGCTTGTTTTTATCTAAAGCCATCAGCCCCGCCGATTATTACCGGACTCGTCGTCTGAATTCACGACGGGAATACTAGTCCCGGACAACGTGCGGCGCAATGCTTGTTTCAGGCAATTGATGTTGAACGATAACTAACTGGCGAACTGAACTATGTAGTCGACGCATGTATGAGAGTTAGGGAAGTTGAGTGGCTGGGTCACCACGGTCACTGTCCCACCGCTTTCCCTGAACATCCGGGTAACGATGTCCCGATCAAAACCGAGATGGCGTTCTCCAAAACCGTCGGGGGCTTCGATGCCGAGCCCCTTGAGACGTTCTGTAAACGATGCGACGTTTAGCGCGTCTCGTTCGACGTCCAGCGCCCGACGCTCCAGCCTCCCCATCCACACCGTGCGGTTCTCTTCACGCCCGCGATCTCCGGACTCCCACTGCCCGGAGCGCTCACGATCAGGGATGTCTCCAAGCATCACGGTGCCGCCGGGAGTAACGGCGTTGCATAGCGCCTCGACGTGCTCACGTACCTCTGTGTGCGTCGTGAAAGTCGGGGCGTTGGAGTAAGAGAGCACCTTCTTGAACGAAGCCAGGGCCAAGGGGGAGCCCGTGCTGATGTTGTCTAGCTGGACCCAGTTGATTCCGCCGCCACCGGCCTTGCCGCGCTCGACGATAGACGTCGTTGCGTCCGCCGCAGTTGCTACCGCAACCCGGGGCGCCAGGGAACGTGTTATCGCCCCGATGCCGCTCCCGTAATCTAGAAAATTGTCTGTGGACTGGAGCTCCATTTTTGTCGAGATATCGTCTGCAATAAGAGAAGCCATCTCTGCGGTAAGTCCACCGGGGCGACCTGTGACGAACTCATCGTCGGTCTCAAGTTCCGCTAACGACTCGAAAAAATTGGTCCACTGCAATCGACGCTATCTCCATTCAGGTGACGGTTGTCGGCGACGCTGTGTGAGTGTTCTCCCACAACTGCTCAACTAATAGTAGCGGCGTGAGACGGTTTTTGGGTTCCGTTTGTAGACCCTCGATATGCGGTCTACACTCCGTGCGCAAAACATCATTATTCGAAACCGTCTCAGGAGGAATCATCGCCGATGGCGCAACGCATAAATCGCTGCATCGATCTGTTAGAGGCCGGCCACCCGATCTACTACACGAACGCGGGGGATCTGACGTACGAGAACGGCAAGAAGCAGTCCCAGACATGGGCAGATTTCTTGATCGTAGACTTTGAAAAAGACCCGTTTGACGTCGTTGGACTGAATCAATTCATGCAGGGGATTGTCGACGGCGGCCCGACGCCGGACGGTTACCGCATGGCTACCGTCTTGGCGACGGTTCCCTCTAATGCCAAGACTCGTAACGAAGTCGAGGCAAACGCATGGCAGGTACGACAT
Organism: Dehalococcoidia bacterium; assembly: GCA_963582115.1. GTDB lineage: Bacteria > Chloroflexota > Dehalococcoidia > Lucifugimonadales > Lucifugimonadaceae. Next base: position 8,187 of record CAUZRH010000016.1, on the reverse strand, counting down.
GTGCTGTCGGCAGGCGTTCACGGAATCTTGCACACGCACGCCAGACAGGCAGACGCGGTTCAGGCGTTTGTAGAGCAGGTTCGATGGCCGTTCCAGACGGTCGGCGTTGGCCGAGACGGCGGGCTAGGGCAGGGACAGCGTGGCGCAGGCGGGCAGGCCAAACCGGCGGCACTCTGGGGCATGACTCCCCAGGAGTACGTCCAAGTGTCAGACCCCTGGCCGCTTAACCCGGACGGCGAGTTGATTCTTGGCCTGAAGCTTGAGGACCGGGAGTGTGTCGCTAACGCCGAGTTTACGGCGGCTGTGCCGGGAATCTCGTTTGCGGAATGGGGTCCGGGCGATATGGGAATGTCTTACGGCTTCTCAGACGCACACGACCCGCCGTACCCGGAGGAGATGGATCAGGCCAGGCTCAAGGTGCGGGCCGCATGTGATAAAGCCGGTATCGGCTTCCTGTGTAGCTGGCATGACCCCAAGATGTCTGAGGAAGAGAACCTCAAGTACATGCTGGACTGGGGCGTCATGATCATCTCAGGCGGAGACGAGAAGGTGAAAGAGATGGGCCTCAAAATAAAGCCCCGGTCTTAAGCCAGACCGGAACTTAATCATGAGAACTCAGGGGGCGATCGCCATAGCGATCGCCCCCGCCGCTATCAAAGTTGCGCCAAGTACCCGGCCGCCGGGGAACGGCTCACGCAGTACGAAGACTCCCAGTCCCACGCCGATGAGCAGCCCGACTTCTCGGAACGGAGCCACATAGCTAACCGGGGACACCGTAAGTGCAGTAAGAACCATTCCGTACGCTGCAAACTGAAGTAGCCCGCCAGACACTATCGCCAACCGGTGATTTCGGAACTCCCTTGTGAACGAGGCGATACTCCGGCCCCGGACGATGAACGGCAGGAGCCCGAGGCTTGCGGACGTGGTCATCAGGTACATGTACAAAAGCGGAGTTACGTGCTCCACGCCCTGTTTGTCGATCGTCGAGTAACCGGCGATTATCAGACCCGTGGCTAGTGCGTACGCCATCCCCGGAGCCCGCAGCACCGACAACGGGCGGGACACCAATGATCGAAATCGTCCCCACCACGACAACGTGAAGATGCCGGTCGCTATGCCGACTACCCCGGCAATGGCGACGACAGACATGTTTTCGCCAAGCAAGAAGACGCCTGATAAGGGGATCAACATCAAACCCGTGCCGCGCGCCACGGGGTACACAAGGGACAGATCGCCATCCCGGTAGGCCCGACTCAGGGTTATGAAGTAGCCGAGGTGAAGGATCCACGTAGCGGCCAGGAAGAGCCAGCCACGGGAGGAGGGCGGGTCCAGCCAAAAGAGAACCACGCCGAGCGGGAAGAGCACGATATTGATGCTGACCGCCATCCACCATGTGAACACCTCAGCATCGTCGGCCCGCTTGATCAGAAAGTTCCAGGAGGCGTGCGCGAACGCGGACAGAAGTACGAGTGCAATTATTGCGCCGGTCATTTGAGCGAGGATAACCCTGCTCGGGCCAATAACGTCAGCGCTTGCGGATCAATAATCGCGTGGGGGCATCCACAAACAGGCCATAACGCGAGATCGCCCGCCGATATCGGCGAGCGATCTTAATTAGATTCTGATGAACGGGGAGTTAGGCCCGGGATGCCGTCGACAGCGCCCAGTCCACTCGCATCTCAACTTCACCCTCAGCCCAGGGCTTGTTGATGTAATCCCGTGCGCCCAGGTTGCGCGCCATCGCAAGGTCTTCAGGTCTCCTCTTTGCGGTGACCATGATGACCGGAACGTCGGCAGTTGCCGGATCAGCTTTGAGACACTTCAGAGCCATCCATACGGGGCATTGCGACACGGGGCATTGCGACGTCGAGCAAGACGAGATCTGGACTGCCTGAAAGCACCATTGCCGTGGTTTCCGATCCGTCTTCCGCCTCAAAAACGCTGTGGCCTATGTCTTCCAGAAGAGTCATAAGAGCGAGACGTACGTCTTCGATATCGTCCATTACTAGGATGCGTGCCATGGTCCCTTTCCCTGATCAATACTTCCGTCTTCCACGTTGACCGACAGCAGCCTCAACCACGCCAGTGAAATGATTTCACACCTCATGGCAATCCATGGTCGTTGATGTTTTCAAAGCTGTGCATCGGGGACTGCACCTATCTACACAGCTCTACCTGTATGAATTCCGCCAGGACCTCCGGATCGGAACTCATACGTCCATTTATCCAGCTTATTAGCCGACGGGCGCTTCGTCCCGTTTGCCGTTCAGAGCCCACTCGACACGCATCTGGACTTCATTGTCCGCCCAGGGCTTGTTGACGAAATCAAGCGTGCCAAGGTTCGGGTGTTTTCTAGTTGCTCAGGTCGACCAAGGCCGGTGACAACGATCACCGAGATAGTCGATGTCTGCGAGTCGTTGTTCGACCGTTCCATAACGGTGAAGCCGGTCATCTCAGGCATGGCCATGTCCAACAGGATCAGGTCGATACGGGCTGAGACGGCCATCGCCATCACTTCCAGGCCATTTTCGGCTTCGAAAACGTCGTGACCCTCATCTTCGAGAATCTCGGTGAGTGCCTCGCGGATGTCTTCTTCGTCATCAACAACGAGAATGCGTGCCATAAATGTCTCCAACTGGAAGCACGCACTGCGTTAGTTCTGAAACCAGATTGGGAACGTCCCTTTCGGTTACGGCCGCAGTTGTGTGTACGTGTTATTCATACTCGTGACGTACTCCGGTCATTGCATCGGCGTGCACACACATCCGGGCGACCGGAAAGCCCTGACTGCCTTGCTCGTAGTAGCTCGGGGTTTTAGGCCGGACTATCCAATAGGTGTTGATGCCCAGATCAGGCCCACATGTAGACCCGGCTGGACGCCATAATGTGTGCCGCGCGATAAGCTCTAAATGCGATCCCCTGTGTCCGATCGTCCGGAGCAGGGCGGCATCCCAACGACTGACCGCACTGGAAGGGATCTTCTTTTGGTTGATATCAAGATCGTAAACGGCCAGGTGATCGATGGAACTGGCAGTCCCGGGTTTTACGGCACGGTGCTCGTTGAGGGCGATACGGTCACCATCCACCGGGGTGAGCACGACCATATAGAAGCTGCACGGACAATCGATGCGACCGGGCACGTGGTGTCACCCGGATTTATCGATGTACATTCCCACGCCGGGCTGACGATTCTAGGTGAACCGCACCACGATCCAAAGATCAGGCAGGGTGTAACGACCGAGTTGATCGGGATCGACGGCAACTCATGGGCGCCGTTCAAAACTTACGACGACCTTCGACAGTTCATCGAGTTAGACAACGGCCTGAACGGATACCCCCCGGAACCGGCAGACTGGCTAACCCTGACGGAATTTCTGGCGAAGTTTTACGAACGAGTCGCCGTCAATATCTGCTACATCCTCGGTAACTCTCCCGTGCGAATCTGGGGCGTTGGCTGGGAGGACAGGCCCGCCACGAAGGACGAGATAGCCAACATGCGTGCCGCCGTCCGGGAGACGATGGAAGAGGGCGCATGGGGGCTGTCGACAGGTCTCGATTATCCTCCGGGTTCGTACGCTTCAACCGAAGAATTGATCGAGCTGAGCGCCGAGTCCGCAAGACTCGGCGGTTTCTATCACACCCACACGCGTGCTTCGCTGTTGTCGGAAGGCCTGCTTGCGCCGTGGGAAGAGGCGCTTGAGATTGGCAGAAAGAGTGGTATCCCGGTTCACCTCACGCACTACCGACAAGGTGCGCAGGGCGTGGGCAGTCACCATGATTACCTGGGTCTGGTGGAGGATGCCGTTGATAGCGGTATGGATGTCACTTTTGACTGTTACACCTACCCGTACTCAGGAACACGGGTGACGATTTCACTGCCGCAGTGGACGATGGATGGTGGTGTGGAACGGCTCAAGAGGGCACTTACCAACGGCGCCGATCGCGAACGCATCATGTCAGAGATGGCGGATGGTGAATCCGCGTGGCGTGACCTCAGCGAAAACTGGCTGACGAACTTCAGACAGCCGCAAAATCGAGGTTATGACGGCCACTCGGTTACCGAGATAGCGATGATGCGAGGACAGGAGCCGGTTGAGGCGCTTATGGACTTGCTGGTGGAAGAGAACCTTGGAATATCCACCGTGGCACTTGGGACCAACCCGCACACGCTCTCAGAGTTCGTTTCGCACCCCTACGGGATGATCGGCAGCGATGCGCTGTTGTTCGGGGATCACCCGAGCCCTCGTTCGTACGGCTGCTTTCCCTTGGTACTGGCCGAGTTTGTACGTGCCGAGAAGAATCTGAGGCTTCCCGAAGCGATCCGCAAAATGACGTCGTTTCCGGCGCAGCGGATGGGGATCCCGGATCGTGGCATATTGCGAGACGGCTTCCGGGCGGACATCGTTATTTTTGACGCCCAGAATGTGAAAACCCGTGCCACCAAGTCGAACCCCAAGGTTTATCCCGAGGGAATCCCGTACGTGATCGTCAACGGCAAGGTCGTTATTGATGAGGGCGAGAACACCGGAAACCTGGCCGGTCGACCGCTGAAGCGCGGCAGGGCGAGGACGTAAGAGATGCCACTGGACCTGATTTACGAAGCCCGCAGCACGTCGCTACGGCACGGCACACTACCGGACTACATGGGACGAGTAGCTTCGGGCGAGTACGCCGGGCTCCACAGGGCGGGCGGCGAGGTGCTCAAAGTCATGGGCACGATAATCGGCGCTCCGGAAACAGACGTGATGCAGGTGACGGCGTTCAAGGACATTGCCTCATGGCAGGCCTCGCTAGCCGGGTACGAGCGTTCACCACTGGTGGAGTCCGAGAATGTACGCCTGATAATGCCTATCGCAGTGCGCCCGCTTGCCACGATCCCGGATGAGCACCATCGAGACTTTTTCGGCTATCGACGGTTTTACATCGACCCTTCCGACCTGACCGAGGTCGTGGATATGTCAGAAAATGGCGTATGGCCTCGGATAGAGCAGCAGGACGCCCGGATCCTCGGTCTGTGGAAGACCGTCGGCTCTGCGTACCCGCTTGAGGTCACACTGTTGACCGGATATCACTCTCCGTCGCACTGGGAGGCGACGCGGGTCTGGACCGGCCGGCCGGACAACATCTCGGACGAGGAGTGGGAGAGCAGCAGGCGTCGACGTGACCGCCGGGCTGAGATCACTAGATCCCAGTGGGTACATCTGATGAGAAACATCCCGTTTGGCTCTCGTCACAATTAAATACCAACTAATCACAACGATAAAACTGGAAAATCAGAGTTGGTTTGCCTCGGCAAATCTTCTGGCTAGGAGCATCACATAGTGGCAGAGCAAAGAGTTGATACCGTGGTATCTGGCGGCCTCGTCGTTACGGCGACATCCGAAGTGGAGGCGTCGATCGCCATCAAAGACGGACTTGTTGTGGCCATCGGATCGCCCGACTCGATGCCGGCCGCCGACCGTGATATTGACGCCTCTGGACGCTATGTTCTTCCGGGGCCCATAGACGGACACGCCCACTTCCGTGGTTGGGAGGACTTTGAGCTGGCAGGGAAGATGGCGGCGAAGTCCGGGTTGACGACGATCATACCGTTTGGAGAACCGAATCACGCAGAAAAGGAAGGTCTCCCGGCTGCCGCCACACGCATCACGGGAGAGATCAACGACGGTTCCGTGATCGATATGGGCCTGCACCTGATGCTGGGAGCTGATCCGTACGTGTTCCAGGGCATCCCCGCCGCAATGGATATGGGCATCCGCTCGTTCAAGGCATTCATGACCTACAAGAGTCGACGACCTCGCACGATGGTGGATGACGAGTTCATCATCAACGCGATGGAGCTGATCGGCAGTAACGGAGGTGTCACTCAACTCCATTGCGAGAACGGCGACGTGATCGACCACCTGGAGAAGCGTTTCCGTGACGAAGGCCGGGTCAAGCCGTCAGACTTCCCGGACGTTGCGCCGCCGTGGGTGGAGGAAGAGGCGATCAACCGGGCGATTGCTCTGGCGAAGATGACCGGCAGCCCGCTCTACATCGTGCATTTGAGCACTCGACTGGGCCTTGAGCGAGTCAAGCGGGCGCAGGCAGAGGGTTTGCCGATCTGGACGGAGACCTGCCCGCAGTACTTGCTGCTTGCGGCCGAGGACCACGAGAAGTGGGGACCGCTGCTCAAGATCGGTCCGCCTCTGCGCTATCGGGACGGCGGCGATCACGAAGCGTTGTGGGAGGGTCTTGAAGCGGGATATATCTCGTGCGTAGCGAGCGATCACTCACCGCACCCGTACGAGGACAAGATGAAGGGCGCTGATAACGTGTTCTTCATGCCAGGAACGGATCTGCCGGTGCCGTTCGGTGCGCCAAGCATCGAGACGATTGCACCGATCGTGTATTCGAAGGGCGTCGAGGAGCGAGGGCTTGGCCCGCGCTGGTTCGCACGGGTGATGGCGGAGAACCCGGCCCGAATCTTTGGCCTGTACCCTAAGAAGGGAACGATACAGGTAGGTTCGGACGCCGACCTGGCGATTGTTGACCCGGCGCGTATGCACACGATCAAAGAGGCGGACATGCTGGGCAAGGCCGGGTTTACGCCTTACGAGGGTATGGAACTGAAGGGCGCTATCACGATGACGCTGCTCCGCGGCGAGGTGCTGATGGAAGACGGCGAGATCAAGCTGGGGCGTGAGTATGGCAAGTTCGTGGAAGCCGGAGAACCGGTGGCCCCGCTTGGGGGGCGCGTCTAGGTAAGGCTGCTTGCCGAGTGAGCGTGTTTTTCAAGAGTCTCGGACCCTTTTAAGAGGTGTTAGCGTTCGAAGAAACCCGAGTCCTGAGGCTCTCGAAGGACGGCGTAGAGCGAGAGCGCGTACTACCTAATCGGTAGTAGTTTCGTCCTCAGACTCTCCATCCGTAGCGACCGGAGCAGTTGGCGGGAAAACAGGTGCGGGTTCGCCAACTGGCGGCGCGACGTAACCACGAATGGGCTCCGGCACGTTGCCCCAAACCGCACGATCGACCTGGTGCGCTCTCACGTACTCCCAGTCGATCTCCACGCCGATGCCGGGACCTTCAGGTGCGTACACATTGCCGTCTGAATCGATCCCATTCAGATCGTCGTTGTAGTTCAGATATATCGGGTGTTTCGTGGTGTGAATCATTGGGTGAATCAGGCCCAGCTCGTACCAGTTGGTGTTCCGTATCGCCGACATTATGTGACGGTGTACCGGTCCGGGTCCGTGGAGTTCCATGTCAAGGCCAAAGCCCTCAGAGGCGGCAGCGATCTTCATGGCCCCGGTGATGCCGCCATCTTCATGCGCCCCCGCCCGGACAAAGTCCGTGGCATCGGCAACTATGAAATCGACGTGCTGTTCTAGAAGACGGATGTGCTCTGTCTGAAGGAGTGGCGTTTTGATCATCTGGCGCAGCTTGCGATGTGCGAACTGCGAAACGCCGCCGTCCTTGTACGGGTCCTCAAGCCAGAAAAAATCGGCCTCGTCACATGCGCGCCCAATCGCCAACGTCTCTGCGAAGTTCTCATACTCACATGCGGGATCGATCATGAGTGCCATGTCGGCGCCGACGCGTTCCCGAACCCCGAGGATATTTTCGACCTCACGGGAGATCGGGCCATCGCCCCAGCCGTGGATTTTGAACGCCTTGTAGCCCATCTCTTTGCACTGCTGTGCGAAATCGGCGAACTGCTGCGGCGTCCCAAGTCCGCCGTTCTCGTCGCCGTGCAGGGTGCTGGCGTAGGCGGGGAGTGGTTTGCGGGTTCCGCCCAGCATGCGATAGAGCGGGGCGTTGAACAACTTGCCAGCGATGTCCCAGAGGGCGATGTCCACCGGTCCCACGCCGGTCATATCGAAGTGCCTGAGGCCGCGTTTTGAGTCCTGGTAGATCTTCTCACGCTCAAGCGGGTTTTTGCCGATCAGGTAACCGGTGAGCATCTTGATCTGCTCGGCGGTCGGGCCACGGAGGCCGACATGGTTACCCGTAATGCCCTCAGACGTGTGGATTCGAAGGATGCCTTCTGTGGTCGTTTTCTGTGCGCCCGCTTCGTACACCATGTTGAAGGTGTTGTAGTCGCTGCCGACGTTTTCGAGCGTGTGCTCAAACCACAGCATTTCGATACCGGTGATTTTCAGGCTATCTAGTGACATCTGGTCCTTCGTTTCTTTCATTTCGGGGTGC